>NZ_DALZDK010000004.1:118213-156940 GCF_031978665.1 Niallia sp.
CAAGTGATTCACCTACATTTAATTAGTTATCTTTTTTAATGGCTGTTTTCACCTATACTAAGGTGTCTTTCTTAAAGCTAAAAGTAAAAACTAGTTCGTTCTATCCCACTCGATTTTCAGTCATTTCAGGAAGCAACAAACTTTTATAAAAACTGCTTGTTATTAAATATAAAACATATAACCGTCTGTACTGCCATCTTCTTTATGGTTTGCAAGATCCTCTATTGTTGTGGAATCCAAAACGTCTTTGACTGCATCTCTAATTTTCATCCATAATGCTTTTTTTGCTGGTTCTTCATCCTCAATTCCTTCTACTGGACTAATAGGTCCTTCTAATATGCGGATAATGTCTCCAGCTGTTATTTTATTTGGATCATCTCCTAAAACATAGCCACCATATGCCCCGCGAATACTACGTACATATCCAGCATTACGCAGTGGTGCAACTAATTGTTCTAAGTAATGTTCCGATAGATTATTGGTTTGTGCGATGGACTTTAAAGAAATTGGTCCTTCTCCATGCTTCTTTGCTAATTCCATCATAATGGTTAATCCATATCTTCCTTTAGTCGATATCTTCATTACTTTGCCTCCCGCTCCATTTTCTGTTGTTGTATGTTTTTCACTGTTCTTTCATTTCGATTCAATATATAGGCCATCCATTTCGTACACTGTGGGATACTCCATCCGGCAATTCTTCCTATTAAAATAGCATAGATGATGGTTCCCCATGATACCGGTCCACCAAGAATCCATCCTATTCCCAAAACAATAGCTTCCATAAACAACCTAGTTTTCGCAATGCTTGCACCAAATTTTTCAGATAAAACAATCATTAAACTATCCCTTGGTCCTGCCCCAAGTTTTGCAGAAATATAAATCCCCATTCCATATCCCATTATGATTAATCCTATTAAAAACATCAGCCATCTTGTAAATAATGTAGAAGGAGTATTCATATAAGGAAGAAGTATAAAGAAATCAATAAATACTCCTACCAGTACCATATTTAATAATGCTCCGAACGGTGGAAACTTTTTGGATAGAATCGCTGCAATTAATAATATAAAAAATCCAACTATTATTGCCCAGCTACCAATGGTTAAACCAAATTGAAGATGCAATCCAATATTCAAAATATCCCAAGGGGCTGAACCTAGATTTGCTGTAATAACTAAAACAATGCCTAATGACATAATCAAAAGCCCTAAAATAAATATGACTAGTCTTTCAACTGGTTTATCCTGGCTAATTAAGGATTTCATTTGCCGCCCCTTTTAATTTTCCTATATTATGTGGTTTTATCTGTATAATTGCCATTAAGCATTATAGCATAATTACTTATGAATTGTTGAAGGGAAAGCCTAGTTTCCATTCTATATATCCAGTATAATTATTTTATTTCCTATCTATTCAATAGGATATCATATTTTTTCGGTTCACATAATAATCAGTGGATTTATTGTATTGCTATTAGCCTTTTTTACTGTTTTTGCTTATGAAATCTTTTCGTCATGAAAAGAAGGAATTTCTTCTCTGGCGAAAGAAGAAATTCCTTATCGTTATTGTTTCTCTTCCATTAAACAAATCACAGATAATGCCATAATTTTTATACCATGAAGTAAGCTATTTAACTGAAATTGCATATTAGGATGATGGAGACCTGGCTGGAGATCAGTGCCTAAGCCAATCATTGTCGTTTGAAGATGATCATTAGCTTTTGCGTAAAAATGAAAATCTTCTCCTCCAGGTGTAACTGGTGGTTTAACTAGTCCTTCTTCACCAAGTATATCTTTAATGCTCCTAGCTACAATTCCCTCCATCCATTTATTAGGATTGGCAGCAGGCATTTCTGATAATAATTCTAATTCTACTTTTGCGCCATTCGCTTCTCCCGCTAATCTCACTTGGCTTTCTAGTTTAGCGATAAGCTGTTCCATTGCCTCATTTGTTTGTGCTCGAACATCTATCCCAAACTCAGCGTAATCAGGTATGATATTGAAATTTTTGCCGCCAGCCTGCGCAAATGTTAATTTTGCCGATGCTGGAATGATAGGATTTAAAGGAATAGAACGAATCGCCAGATTAATTGCGGTTAGGCTATCAATCACATTTATTCCTAAATGAGGTCTTGCTGCATGTGCCTGCATTCCATATATTTTCCCTTTAAAGCTTGCTGCTGCTCCATGATAAATAGCAGGAGAGCATTCGCCAAATCTCATTTCCTGAATTGGTCGTACATGTAATCCTAATAAATAATCTACATCTTCTAATAGTCCTTTATTAATAAAAGAAATCGCACCACCACCAGTCTCCTCTGCTGGCTGAAAAAGACATTTAATGCTTCCCTTTGGTTCCACTCCTAATGCCTTTAAACATTTTATTGTAAAAATTAAAATAGTCGTATGTGCATCATGACCACAGGAATGATTAGCTTTCCATTCCCCGTTTACTTGCTGCCATAATGCATCCATATCTGCGCGAAGTCCTATAACAGGTCCTTTTCCAGCTCCAAAAGAACCTACTATGCCTGTCTGATCGTCAAATAATTCATAGGAAATAGATAACTTCTCTAATTCTTCCTTAATAAAATTTGTAGTTTCAATTTCTTCCCAGCTTATTTCAGCGTTTTTGTGAAGATATTGATACATTCCAAGTATATTCTCCCTTTGTTGGTCCACCCAATTGTCTATTTCTCCTCGCATTTTCACCCTCCTATATTTAGGTATCTTCTATTTTTTAGTGCTATTATATAAGAATCAACTTCATTTCTAATTTGTCAGTACTTTATACAAAGCTTACAATATAGTAGTTCACGGCTTTATTTGTCGTTTGAAAAGAATTTACAAAATACCCCTTTTCAAACAATTGCTTAAATACTTCTCTTAGTAAAAAGCGCCACTTTTCAGCTATCACAAAGTCTCTTTCTTTTATCATATGTATATCTTTGGGAACAGGAATCTTGTAGTAATCACATTGATTAGAAATAATTTCTAACGCTAGTGGACTAGGCATGTCTTCAACCATTTTCCAAGAAACACAAAATTGAATTTGCTCTTCTGCTGGAATATTATCAGCAGAATTAGCATAAAGATCCCACTCTAATAAAAACCTGTCGGAAGGTAAGCCACCATTTAATTCATCATTCATTATTCCGTAATGATTGGGATAATAGGTTTTCACTATCCCCCTTAGTTTCGAAATATTAAGATAAGCATTGCGAGATTCTAATGGATCAAAAGTCCACATGATCTTTTTGTACCCTCGTTTTAATGCTAGTTCTTTTTGCTTTACTTTCATTTTATATCCTAATCCACCGTCTCTAATTTGTTGCTTCACTGCCATCATATGAGAAACTAGATATACTTCACTTGAATCAAACCCAGGAAAACCATAACAAAAGCCAACTAATTCTTCATTAGAAAATGCCCCGATAATAATCCCACCATTATGAAGAGATGCAATTAAAAACGGAAAAGGCGTTGTATTCTTCTTGTTCCAAATTAAATCTTGAAATTCGACGACCTTTTGTATTTCTTTTTTATCGGTCACTTCTCTTATCACATAGGGATCCATCTAAACCTTCCCCCTTAGCCTCGATATGGATTAATTTTCATAAACTTTCGTAGTTAACAAGTATTTATTAATGACTTCATTATTTAATTCAAAACCAATACCTACACCTGTCGGAACTTTCATTTTCCCAGGGGTAGACAAAGTAACCTCAGGAAGAATAATATCCTCTTTCCAATATCGACTAGATGCAGAAGTATCACCAGCGATTGTAAAAGAAGGTAGCGAAGTAATGGCAATATTATGCGCTCTTCCGATTCCGCCTTCCAGCATCCCGCCACACCATACAGGAATGCCATTTCTTTCACATAAATCATGGATTTTCTTTGCTTCTGTCAATCCGCCTACACGGCCAATTTTAATATTAATGATTCTACAGCTTCCTAATTCAATCGCTTTACGCGCATCCTCGACGGAATGTATGCTTTCATCTAAACATATAGGGGTAGCAAGCTCACTCTGTAATATCGAATGGTCAATAATATCATCATATGCTAACGGCTGTTCAATCATCATTAGTTTGAGGGGATCCATTTCTTTGATTCGCTCAATATCTGCTAGCGTGTAGGCAGAGTTAGCATCAGCCATTAGCGGAATATCGTAACCAAACGTTTCCCTTATTCGCGTTAATGGCTCCAAATCATATCCAGGTTTAATTTTGACTTTGATTTTTTTGTAGCCTTCTGATAGGAATCGATCCACCTTTGAAAGTAGTTTGTCTGTTGTTTCTTGCATTCCAATACTTACTCCAACGTCAATGGAAGATCGAACACCACCAAGCGCCTTTGAAAGGGAAATCCCCTGTTTCTTACTATATAAATCCCACACAGCACCTTCTAACGCTGCTTTTGCCATATTATTTCGTCTTATAGGAGAAAACCTTTTAGAAACATTATCTGGATGACTAATTTCTTCTTTTAACAGAAGTGGAATGAGAAATTCATCTAGCATATACGAAACAGTCCCAGTTGTTTCTTCACTATAAGTTGGATCTGGTAAAGCCACAGACTCCCCGTACCCAATGTGTTCTCCACTATATATTTTTATAATAAGAAAATCCTTTTCAAATAGTTTGCCAAAGCTTGTCTCAAAGGGACTGACCAATGGCATTTTTACATGTTGAACTTCTATCTTATCGAATTGCACCTTTTCACGTCCTTTTCCTTTACTGTCTTTCTTCTATTTTAATAGTTATTTGAATTTTGTGTACATTTTTTTATTCGATTTTCGAAATTTTTGATTTCTACATTTTTTCTAATAAAATATTCTTTTAGAGAAACAGACAAGCAAAAAAGGATAGAGTGTCTTATCTATCCTTTTTTAAATCCAGCCAATTTTTCATATATTGCCCCTAGCTTCTTCTCGTCCCCAGCTTCTGTGGGATGATAATACTGAGTGCCTTTTAGCTTCTCTGGCAAATATTCTTGGTCGACCCATCCTCCAAATGTTCCAATTGGATGGTCGTGGGGATAAATATAGCCAACATGTCCTAGCTTTTTGCTTCCTGCATAATGCCCATCTCTTAAATGCATCGGAATATCTCCTACTCTGCCACTGCGGACATCTGCTATTGCTGCATCTAATGCCGTATAAGCCGCATTCGATTTAGAGGACAAACACATTTCCACAACTGCTACTGATAAAGGAATTCGTGCTTCTGGGAGACCTAATCTTTCGCTTGCTGTGACTGCTGCTAATACATTATTCCCGACAGACGTTTTTGCAAGTCCGATATCCTCATAGGCAATAACGAGTAATCTTCTATTTACTGCCACTAAATCTCCTGTTTCCAACAAATGGGCAAGATAATAAAGAGCTGCATCTACATCGCTTCCCCTAATACTTTTTTGCAGACTTGACAGTAGGTTATAGAAATGAGATCCTTTTTTATCACCAAAAACGCCAACCTTTTCAATCATTTGTTCAATCGTATCATCTTTGATAATGAAAGTTCCGTCTTCTTTATCTGATGAATAGACAATTGATTCTAAAAGGGTTAATGATTTTCTTGCATCCCCATTTGTTCCCTTGGCAATTCTTGCAATCTGCTCATTCGTAATTTTAATGGTAAGGTTTCCAAGCCCTTTTTCCTCTTTTAAGGCTCGATGCAATAATTCTTCAATATCGTCATCTGTTAATCTTTTTAATTGCTTAATTTGACCACATCTACTTCTAATCGCAGGGTTTACATCATGATAGGGGTTTTCTGTTGTGGCACCAATTAAAACAATGTCTCCTCTTTCCACATGGGGAAGTAAATAATCCTGCTGCGCCTTATTGAAGCGATGGATTTCATCTAAAAAAAGAATGACTTTTCCAGTTAATCTTGCTTCATCTACAACTGCTTCCACATCCTTTTTCCCAGAAGTGGTTGCATTTAATGCAATAAATGGAAGTTTAGTCGTTCCAGCAATGGCAAACGCAATCGAGGTTTTGCCAATCCCAGGCTCACCATACAATAGCATCGATGGTACATGTCCATTTTTAATCATTTTATATAAACTTGTTGTTTTCCCAATTATCTCTTTTTGACCAACTACTTCGTCTAGGTTTGTCGGTCTCATTCGATATGCCAGTGGTTCCCCGTTCATTTCTACACCTTCTTGTTTAACTTCTTTCATTTATTATAACGTAAAAGAAGGGCATATGAAAAAGGAATGAAAGTCAAATGGACCTTCATTCCAAAAAATCATGCTGCCACATCTCTCTTCTTAAATACCCAAAAGGCTAAACCATTGAACACGATAAAATATACTAGGAGCATAATAATAGAGAAAGACATTGTCATGCCACTTACCAATGGAGTTCCTTCAAAGTACTGTGTTAAATCTGTATTAGCAAACAATAAATATTTTGCCCAATCGAACCAATTAGCTAATAATACTGTTACTGTATTCCCCATAAACATTAAGAAAATGGAAAAGCCAATTGCTAACGAACTATTCCGGAAGACAGACGATATCATAAACGCCATCGTAGTAAGCATTAGTAGGCTAATTGAATTCAGGCCATAAAAACTAATTAAATGAAGGAGCATGCTTTGCTCTTTCACTATCCCATTTGCGTAATGTAAATAAGGATAAGCTTTTTCTGGAAGACCAAATAGAATAGCACCTATTATAAACGAAAATGCAAACACTACAAGGATCGACACGAAACCGAATAGCAGTACAGTTAAATATTTTGACAATAAGATCTTTGTTCTACTTAAAGGACGGATAAGCAGAAGCTTGACTGTTCCCCAATTAAACTCATTTGCAACGATTCCAGCAGCAATTATAATCGTGAATAAACCTGCGATACTAATTAACTGGATACAATCAGAAACAAAATCCCATGCAGAATACTCTACATTTGTACTGAAATCATGCTTCATTCGATATTCATTTATCGCTATTTCTTTTGTATAATATTTTTCCGTTTCTGCTGGAAGATGCTCATCCTCAAGCATTTCTTTGTAGCGTTTATTTTCTAATTCAAGTCCATGCTTCCAGTTTTCATTATCTGGGACAGAAAATCCACTTGATTGATATTTATTAAAAGCACCTAACAATAGAACAGCAATTAACAAAATCATTATCATTACTAATGTTGCTGGTCGCTTCCAAATTTTCAACCATTCATTTCTAATTAGCTGAATCATTTTCATCCCTCCCTTTGATTAGTCAATTCTATGAATCGATCTTCTAATGTCTTCGATACTTCACTAATTCCAAAAATGCGAATATCTTGTAAAACAAGTGCTTTAATTATTTCTGGTATTCGTTCCTTTGTTACAGTGATTAGAATTTCTTGTTCCCTTTTTACACAATGCACATCAGGCAAAATTTCTTGTAAATGCCTTATCGCTTTGTCTACTGGATTAAGCTCTATTTCAAACACTTGCTCCACTGCAACAAAGTCCTTGACTAATTGCACATCCACTAGTCGCCCCTCTTGAATAATGCCAATACGATCACACATCATTTCCATTTCCGATAATAAGTGGCTAGAAACAATTACTGCCATATTCCTCTCTCTTGCTAGCATTCTTAAATGGTCTCTAATTTCTCTTATCCCTGCTGGGTCTAATCCATTTGTTGGCTCATCTAAAATCAATACCTTCGGATCATGTAAGAGACTTTGAGCAAGACCTAACCGCTGTCTCATCCCGAGGGAATAAGTACGCACTTTATCATGTATTCGATTGGTTAAACCGACTAATTCAACAGTTTCCATTATCTTCTCTTTTGAAATGCCCTTCATCATTCGTGCATAATGTAAGAGATTCTCATATCCACTTAAAAACTTATACATTTCTGGATTCTCAACAATTGCACCTACGTGCTGAATCGCTTTTTCAAATTGGTCACGGACACTTTCCTTGCAAATATAGATATCCCCGTCACTCATACTAATTAACCCAACAATCATTCGGATTGTTGTCGTTTTACCCGCGCCATTTGGACCAAGAAAACCAAATACTTCTCCTGCTTCTACCTGAAAGCTTAAGGAATCAATAATTTTTCTGCCTTTTATTACTTTAGAAACATTTTTTAATTCTACAACGGAAGACAATATCCCTACCAACCTTTCGTTATTGTATATTTTCTTCATCCACTCAATTATCTATTTTTTTTATTCATCCTATTAATGAAAACTTAAAACCAACTCATTGTATCAGTTTACTATTTGAATCACACTGATACAATAGGCTAGGTTAATGACTATTGGTCAGTTTCACTATAAAAATAAAATAGGATGATCTCCTATTGTTTATGAGATCATCCTATTTTGACAATATTTTTTAAGAACGGTCAAAATAAAATTTTATTTTTCATCCTTTACACGTGTTATTTTTATGTCCTTTAATAGCTCTTTAACAACATGACTTGCCATAATTAAACCAGCTACAGAAGGGACAAACGCGTTAGATGAAGGAGGCATTTTCGCCTTGCGAATCGGTGCATTATCTTTTCCTACCACTTTACGAACATCTTCGCGGATGACAATTGGACTTTCATCTGAGAATACGACGTTAATCCCTTTTCTAATCCCTTCCTTGCGAAGTCTTGTACGAATAACCTTCGCAATTGGATCTGTATGTGTTTTACTTATATCTGCAATTTGGAAACGAGTCGGATCCATTTTATTTGCAGCACCCATGCTTGAAATGATCGGAATATTTCTTTGTAAACATTCTTTCATTAAATGTATTTTATAAGAGATTGTATCGGAAGCATCCATTACAAAATCTAAGCCATATGCAAAAATTTCTTCATACGTTTCTTCTGTATAGAACATTTTCAGCGCAATTACTTCACAATCTGGATTAATATCCGCAATACGCTCTTTCATGATTTCCACTTTAGGACGGCCAACAGTGGATAATAATGCTATAACCTGTCTATTCACATTTGTAATATCAACATCGTCTTTATCAATTAAGATTAATCTACCTACGCCAGATCGGGCTAACGCCTCTGCAGCAAAGGAACCTACGCCTCCGATTCCCAATACAGCTACAGTGCTGTTTTTCATCGTCTCTAGCCCTTCTTTCCCAATCGCTAACTCATTTCTCGAAAATTGGTGTAACATCCGTTTTCAACTCCATTTAATTTTTCCTATAAGCTAATTATGTTTACATATTCCCTTACTGGTAACTTTCATTCAGGGGAATAAACAATACTTATGAAAATATATCATAATTTTTTATCAACTACCACATTTCATTTCCTTGTTTTCATATAAGAATTAAATAAATATTGTACAATTGTTTAATTCTGTAATATAGAATGGAATAACGAATACATATCCTAGGAGAAAAGTACCATACCACCAAAAATATAATTCCTTCTTTAGCACAGTTAACACCCGCATATCAATAAAGCTATTTTTTTATAGTAGACAGTTTAATAAGAGGGAGATATTGCTAGAATAATTAAAGCAAAAGAATTAGATAACTTAAAAGGCATTTAGACTCTTTCTTTGGCAATACCAGTAGGAGGAAATTAGCTTTATGATTGGATTACAAGAATTATTATTAAATATACTATTTTTAATCGTCTTCTTTTTATTTATCCCGCTGATTGTTGAATTGAAATACACCAATCATTCTAAGAAGAAAGTGAAAGCGATAAAGCTAATTTCTTACATCTTAGCAATTATAAGCTGTATCCAATTTCCTGTTACGTATTTCCATAATTTTATTTATGATTTAAGACTAATTGCAGTTGTTCTAGGAGGTCTGTGCGGAGGTGTTATAACTAGCACTATTTTATGTATTTTCACAATCCTTTATCGTTTTCTGTTTGATGGCATTGGAATCATGATTACGATTCTAATCATGATTCCTACATTTATCTTCTTGCTAATATTTTCAAAAGAATTTAATCATTTTTCTCGTGGCAAGAAGATTATTGTCAGTACATGCATCATTGTCACCACAAGCTTTTTTGGATCTATGATTGCCAAATATTATTACGGTCTCTCAATTAGTCATTCCTTTACCATCTTCTATTTAGCCATTAATTGTCTTGCAACGATATCAATTGTCTATTTACATGATGTATTCAAAGAAAGCATTTATTTCAGGCAAGCAATCATTAAATCGGAAAAGATGGAATTAGTTAGTCATCTTGCCTCCTCTATCTCTCATGAGGTGAAAAATCCATTAGCTGTTGTCAGGGGTTTTTTACAGATGATGCAGGAGTCTGATTTAGAAGAAGCAAAACGAAAACATTTTCTATCAATTTGTATTCAAGAAATTGATAGAGCAGATAAAATAATTCGCAACTACTTAACATTTGCGAAACCCGCTCCTGAAAATGAAAAACAATTGAATATCAAACATGAGCTCCTTAAAGCAATTGATATTATCACTCCATTAGCACATATGAATAGCGTCATTATTAATCTAACTGCACAGTCTTATTTTATAAATGGCGAATCACAGCTACTGCAACAAGCCCTTCTTAACATTTGTAAAAACTGTATTGAAGCAATGCCACATAGTGGTACCTTAAATATTCAAACAAGCAAACTTAAAAATCAAGTAATGATAACTATTTCCGATACAGGAATCGGAATGACGAAAGAGCAATTAGCGAGAATGGGGGAGCCTTATTTTACAACGAAAGGCAGAGCTGGTACTGGCTTAGGGATGATGGCAGCTATCCAGATTATTCATAGCTTGCGTGGTAAAATAGATGTTAAAAGTGAGTGGAACAAGGGAACAACTTTTTATCTTTCCTTTCCCCTCCTCGTGGATAAACAAGTTTCCATAAAAAAAGGAACTATTTAATGAAATAAAATAGGCAGTAGAAAACTTAGGATTCACCGTTTTCTACTGCCTTTCTTATTTATTTATCCAACTTTAATGATAAATGTAAATCCGTTAATTGGTTTTCGCTCACTTCGCTTGGAGCATTTGTCATGAGACAGCTTGCACTTGCTGTTTTAGGGAATGCAATCGTATCACGAAGATTAGTTCGACCAGATAACAACATAATTAAACGGTCTAGTCCAATCGCAATCCCGCCATGTGGTGGCGTGCCATATTCAAATGCTTCTAATAAGAACCCAAATTGAGCATGCGCCTCTTCCTTCGTAAATCCTAATAAGCTAAACATTTTCTCTTGGATTTCTTTTTCGAATATACGTAAGGAACCCCCACCTAGCTCATAGCCATTTAACACAATATCATAGGCTTGTGCTTTTACTGCCTTAGGATTTGTATCAAGTAATTCTAAATCTGCTCTTTGTGGCATTGTAAATGGATGATGTGCTGCATAAAAACGACCTTCTTCTTCGTCATATTCGAATAATGGCCAATCTGTAACCCATAAGAAGTTAAATTTGCTTTGATCGATTAAATCTAATTCTTTCGCTAATTTTAAACGTAATGCTCCTAATGCATCCGCAACGATGTTCTTTTTATCTGCAACAAATAACAGAAGGTCGCCTGTTTCAATTGCTAAAGCTTGCTCAAATCCTTTTTGTTCAGCTTCTGATATAAATTTAGAAATAGGTCCTTTTAAGCCATCTTCCTCTGCTTTTAACCATGCAAGACCTTTTGCACCATATACTTTTACAAACTCTGTTAATGCGTCAATATCTTTACGGGAATATTTGCTGCTTGCATTTTTCACATTGATTGCCTTTACTTGGCCATCTGTTTCTACTGCAGAAGCAAATACCTTAAAGCTAGAGTCTTTAACAATTTCAGAAAGGTCTACTAATTCCATTTCGAAACGAGTATCTGGTTTGTCTGATCCGTATCTATTCATTGCTTCATCATATGGCATTCTTGGTAATGGTAAAGTAATGTCTATTCCTTTTACTTCTTTCATGATTTTTGCCATCATCGCTTCCATCATGCCCATAATATCTTCTTGACTCATAAAGCTTGTTTCAATATCAAGCTGGGTAAATTCTGGTTGTCGATCTGCACGCAAATCTTCATCACGGAAACAACGAGCAATCTGATAGTATCTTTCTACTCCGCCAACCATTAATAATTGCTTAAAGATTTGCGGCGACTGTGGAAGAGCGTAGAATTCTCCAGGATGAACACGGCTAGGCACTAAATAGTCCCTTGCTCCTTCAGGCGTACTTTTCGTTAAAATTGGTGTTTCTATATCTAAAAATCCTTCGCTATCAAGAAAATCTCTCATAACTTTTGTTACTTGATGACGCATTTTTAATGTTTCAAACATCACAGGTCTTCTTACATCTAAATAACGATATTTTAAACGTACATCCTCTGCTACATCTGTTTGATCAGAAATAATAAAAGGAGGTGTTTTCGCCTCATTGATTATCACGATTTCATCTGCTATTATTTCTATTTTTCCTGTTTTAATGTTTTCATTGATCGTACCTTCTTGACGAGCAACTACTTTTCCTTTTATATCAAGTACAAATTCATTTCGAACTTTATCAGCAATTTCAATTGCTTCTTTATTAATCTCTGGATTAAATACAACCTGTACAATTCCTGTACGGTCACGCAAGTCGATAAAAATAAGCCCGCCTAAGTCACGTCTTTTTTGAACCCAACCTTTTAAAACAATACTTTCTCCAATTGATTTTTCTGTTACTTCACCACAAAAATATGTTCTTCCAAACATGAAGTATCCTCCCTATTTATCTTATATTAATATTTCTGTAAACCAATGCTTACTATTAAAAAGCTCCAAAATCTTTCAGTGCATGTACAAGATCCGTTAATGCGATTTCTTTTTGTTCTCCTGTTTCTAGCTGCTTTACATTAATTTTGTTCTTTTGGAGTTCATCTTCTCCTAAAACAGCCACATAATTAGCATGAAGACGATCAGCAGCTTTGAATTGTGCTTTCACTTTCCGATCAAGATAATCTCTCTCAGCAGAGAAGCCAGCTTGTCTAAGCTCATTTAATAAGCCCACTGTGTAATCCTTTGCTTCTTCTCCTAGTGAAACTAAATAACAATCTAACTGCTTCTCGATTGGTAATGCAATTTTTTCCGCTTCTAATGCAGCAAGCAATCTTTCTAGACTCATGGCAAAGCCAATACCTGGAGCTTCCGGTCCACCAAGCTCTTCTGTTAAACCATTGTATCTGCCACCGCCACATAAAGTAGTAATTGCACCAAAGCCTTCAGCTTCACTCATAATTTCAAATGCCGTATGATTGTAGTAGTCTAAGCCTCTAACTAGATTGGAATCGACCACATAAGGAATGTTTAAAGCTGTTAAATATTTTTGTACTTTTTCAAAATATGTTTTTGACTCTTCATTTAAATAAGCTAAAATTGAAGGTGCAGATTGCATCAATGGATGGTTATGATCTTTTTTACAATCTAAAATTCTCATTGGGTTTTTCTCTAGCCTTGTTTGGCAATCATGACAGAATTCCCCAATACTCGGTTTAAAATGCTCGATAAGTGCTTGGCGATGAGCTTGTCTGCTTTCTTTATCACCTAAGCTATTTATAACAACCTTTAATTTGGATAAACCCATTGTTTGATAAACAGAGTAAGCAAGTCCAATTACTTCAGCATCAATAGCAGGATCTTTACTTCCTATTGCTTCCACACCAAATTGGACAAATTGGCGAAAGCGGCCAGCCTGTGGTCTTTCATAACGGAACATTTGTCCTAAATAGAATAGCTTAATTGGCTGTGAAGCATATCCATGCATTTTGTTCTCTACAAATGAACGAACAACCGCTGCTGTTCCTTCTGGTCTTAAAGTTAAGCTTCTTTTTCCTCTATCTTCAAAAGTATACATTTCCTTTGTAACAATATCTGTTGTATCTCCAACACTTCGTAAAAATAACTCTGTATGTTCGAATATTGGTGTACGAATTTCACTATATTGATATCGATCACAAAGTTCTTTGATTTTTTGTTCAACATACTGCCATTTTTCTACTGTACCTGGCAAGATGTCTTGGGTTCCTCTTGGAATATTAATTTGCATTTTTATGTATCCTCCCTAATATGAGAAAGCGCCGGCTATTCGTGCTTTGTCCATAATTTTGTACAAAAAAAATCTCGTCTCTTGCATCCAACTGAATACAAGGGACGAGATTTTTCCCGTGGTACCACCCTAATTGAAGATTTTCATAAAATCTTCCACTTTGCAGTTAACGCCTGCTCACGTTTCTACCTACTAATGATGCAATATTTTCAGAAGAAAGCCTCCCTGAGTGTTCTTTCTCTAAGTCATCATGTAGAAATGCTTGCAGCCTTTTGGACATTTCCTCTCTGTTCATGTGTGTCTTAGATACTTTTCTCGATCAATGGCTTTACTGGATTATTTATTATTATTATCTAATTAATAATAAATAGGAACGATTATATTGTCAATAGGATACGAAAATGATTTCCCTACTCTTTTATAATTTCCCTAATTGTTTCTTTAATTTTTTTACTTCTCCTAATGAAAGACCAAATTCAGAAGCAAGCTCTACTGCATTGGAATTTCCTTCTCTTTGAATAAAATCGTGAAAATCTACGCCTAGTAATTTAGAATCAATTTCGCTGGATGATAAACTTTTTTCACCAAATCTCATGCATTTCACCCTTTTTTCTGTTATTTTTTTATAGTATTACCATGCCTGGCCAAAAAATATCATCAAAAAAATAGTTTCTTGTCTAAATTTGATTAGAAAAAAAGCGCATAGCTTAAAGGAAAAGATATTCTATATGAAGAATTCTAATCAGTATGCAAAAATATTTCATCACCTTTAGACAATTTACGGAAGGAGTGCAGCTTGTTTGAAGAATTTAAGATGGATGCTATTACTTTTAGTCAGCATCTTCTTCTTTCCTACACACAATCAACTTGTATCAGCAGAAAATCAATTAACTGTTCAAGCTAATACGGTGGTAAATGTTAGAGAAAATCCGGGGCTTGATCAAACCGTTATTGGGAAAATGGAGATAGGAAAAGCGTATCCCTTATTAAAGGAAGAGAAGGATTGGATTGAAATTCAGTATACTTCCACTTCTACTGGATGGGTAGCCGCCTATTTAGTAACAAAAAATAATCAAAATACGGATACCGAACCAATCGAAGAGGGGAATTCTACTTCCCTTTCAAACAAAGCCACCATTACCGAAAATGGTCTTCGCTTAAGAAAAGGACCTGGTACGAATTATCAAGTCATTACAACTTTAGGAAAAGGAATTGAGGTTACCATACTAACCACTAGTGGAGATTGGTATCAAATAAAAACGAGTTTAGGTTCCGGCTGGGTACACAATGATTATCTACTGCTTGAAGATTCCGAATCACCTTCAAGTACAACGGAGAATCAGAAAGAATCTAAACAGGAAACAGCAATCGTTAAAGAGGATCTTGTTAATCTTCGCAGCAATCCATCAACGAGCGCTGAGATTATTGGAAAAATCAGTATAGGTACAGTGATTACAATAATGGAAGAAGAAGATAATTGGGCAAAGATTCAATACTCTGGGAATATTGGCTGGATTCATAAAGATTTACTTGAAAGTAGTGACATCGAAAGCAGGAAAGGACAAAAAACGGATAAAACGATTAAACTTCTTTATGACAGAACGAATATTAGAAGTGATGCTACCGTGAATTCAAAGGTCTTGCTTGTTGCAAATAGTGGAGAAACATTTCAAGCAGTAGAAGTACTCGATGATTGGTATAAAATCCAGCTTACAAACGGCGATTTTGGATATATAGCAGAATGGATCGTAGAAGAAGATATAGTAGCAGAGAATGATACTGATGCTATTGCTAATACTTCTAATTCTAATGATTTAAAAGGAAAAACGATTGTTATAGACCCAGGTCATGGAGGAAAAGATAGCGGTACAATAGGAGTTATAGGTACGTTTGAAAAAGATTTAAATCTTCGTACAGCACTATTACTTGCAAATAAACTAGAGACTGCTGGCGCGAAGGTAATCCTTACTCGAAAAAATGATATCTTTATCCCGCTCCAAAATAGAGTAGATATTAGCCATTTATACTATGCCGATGCTTTTATAAGCCTACATTATGATAGTATAAATGATAGCTCTGTAAACGGGGTTACAAGCTACTATTATACTTCTAATCAGAAAAAACTTGCGACAAGCTTACATAAAAGTATTATTGAAGCGACAAATAGAAAAGACAGGGGAGTTAGAAAAAGTGAGTTTTTCGTTATTAAGCAAAATAGACAAGCGGCCTCTTTATTAGAATTAGGCTACTTGAGCAACCCTGCTGAAGAACAAATCTTGCTTTCGAATAAATATCAAGAAACAATTTCTACGGCTATTTATCATGGTTTAGAAAATTATTTTGAGTAATAAAGCTTCTTTTTTTACAATTCAATTGATTTTCAATTAAAAGGGGCTGAGACATAAGTATTCCAGCCCAAATTAAAGCCAAACAATTACACGAATTTCGTATGATTGTTTGGCTTTTTAATTAGCTTTAAAAAAGCGATTTAAGTTGTTAGTACCTGCAGTTCAGAATACACTTCGCTTTCCGTGGGGCTCGCGCTCAGCTTCCTCCCCGGCGCATCGTGTGTTTGTAGCGTAATGGAACCAATTAGTTTTTACACTTGACTATATTTAAAAATATAAATAATCAGTATATGAAAAGGAATCTTTATTTAACAGCCAAATTAGAGATTGTTCGGCTTTACAGATTGGCTATTTAGTTTTGTCCCAATCTCTTTTATTCCTATTTGGTAGGTAGCTGTTATTATTTACTATCAAGTATTAATGTTACAGGTCCATCGTTAATTAAGTGGACGTCCATCATAGCACCAAAAATGCCTGTTTCGACGATTAGACCATGATTGCGCAAAAAGGTATTAAATTGATCATACAGTTCCTTTGCATAATCTGGTTTTGCTGCATTCATAAAGTTTGGTCTTCTTCCTTTACGAGTATCTCCGTAAAGGGTAAATTGGGAGATAGAAAGGACTGCGCCTTCTCTATCTGTAATACTTTGATTCATTTTCCCATTTTCATCTTCAAAGACGCGAAGATGAGCAATTTTATCTGCAAGATATTTAGCATCTTCCAACTCGTCGCTATGAGTAATGCCGACAAGTAGGACAAAGCCTTTCTCAATAGCTCCAACTACTTTTCCATCTACTTCTACTTTTGCATCTTTTGATCTTTGTAAAACGACACGCACATCAAATACTCCTTAGTTCATTATTCTTCGTACAGAATAAACATCTGGAATTTGCTTAATTCTATCTACTACTTTATGAAGATGATTCACATTGAGAATCATAATGCTCATGCTAATCGTAGCAACTTTATTTCGGTCAGATTTACCAGATACTGCCGAGATATTTGTTTTCGATTCATTTACTGCCTGAAGAACTTCATTTAATAAACCTCTTCGATCATAGCCGCTTATTTCAATTTCCACATTATATTCTTTTCGATTATTTAAATTCGTTTCCCATTCAACAGGAATTAATCGAGCCTTTGCATCTTCTGTATCAATATTAGTACAGTCTGCACGATGGACGGAAACTCCTCTTCCCTTTGTAATAAATCCAACTATTTCATCGCCTGGTACCGGATTACAACACCGGGATAAACGGATCAATAAATTATCAATTCCAGTTACTCGAACACCTGAAGCACTCTTTTTGTTTGTAGGAAATGACTTTAATTCTGCAACAGCATTCGTAATTGTCGATACTTGTTCTGCATCTCTTTTCTTACGCCATTTTTCTGTTAATCTATTGGCTACTTGGAGTGCAGTTATCCCATTATAGCCAACAGCTGCATACATATCCTCTTCTGTCATAAAATTATATTTCTCGATAACAGCCTTCACATTTTCTGGTGTAAGAATTTCTTTGATATCAAAATCCATATTGCGAATTTCTTTTTCAACTAGTTCCTTACCTTTTTCAATATTCTCTTCTCGGCGTTGTTTTTTGAAAAATTGTCTAATTTTATTCTTTGCTTGAGAGGTCTGCGCTATTTTCAACCAATCTTGACTAGGTCCATAAGAATGTTTGCTCGTATGAATTTCAATAATATCGCCTGTTTTCAACCTATAATCGAGGGTTACCATCTTACCGTTTACTTTCGCGCCAATGGTTTTATTCCCAATCTCTGAATGAATACGATAGGCAAAATCAATTGGTACAGAACCAGAAGGTAACTCAAATACATCTCCTTTTGGTGTAAAAACGAATACCATATCTGAAAATAAATCAATTTTCAGACTTTCCATAAACTCTTCTGCATTAACAATATCATCTTGGAATTCCAGTATTTCTCTAAACCAAGTTAATTTTTCTTCTAGAGAGGAGCCTTCATTTACTGATTTTCCTTCTTTATATGCCCAATGTGCAGCAATCCCGTATTCAGCAATACGATGCATATCCTGTGTACGAATTTGCACTTCTAAAGGATCACCCTTTGGCCCGATTACAGTAGTGTGTAAGGACTGATACATATTAGCCTTCGGCATGGCAATATAATCTTTAAAACGCCCAGGCATTGGTTTCCATCTTGTATGAATAATTCCTAATATGGCATAACAATCTTTAATACTATTTACAACAATCCGAACTGCGAGTAGGTCATAAATTTCATTAAACTGTTTATTTTGTATAACCATTTTGCGATAAATGCTATAAATATGCTTTGGTCTTCCCGAAATATCTGCCTGAATATTTACTTCTTTCGTTCCTTCACGAATTTCAGTAATAACCTCATCTAAATATTGTTCTCTTTCTGCTCTTTTCTTCTTCATCAAGTTAACAATACGATAATATTGCTGTGGATTCATATAGCGTAATGCTGTATCCTCTAGTTCCCATTTAATAGTAGAGATTCCTAGACGATGTGCAAGTGGGGCAAAAATTTCCAACGTTTCGTTTGAAATGCGGCGTTGTTTTTCCGCAGGTAAATGCTTCAGTGTTCTCATATTATGAAGCCTATCTGCTAGTTTAATTAAAATGACACGGATATCCTGCGCCATTGCAACAAACATTTTTCGATGGTTTTCCGCTTGCTGTTCTTCATGGGATTTATACTTAATTTTTCCGAGCTTCGTTACACCGTCAACGAGCATGGCCACTTCACTGTTAAATGCTTTAGCTATATCCTCTAAAGTAATTTCTGTATCTTCAACAACGTCATGGAGAAAACCTGCTGATACTGTTGCTGGATCCATTTCTAAATCAGCCAAAATGCCTGCTACTTGGATTGGATGAATAATATATGGTTCCCCAGATTTTCTATATTGTTCACGATGAGCATTTCTTGCATATTCATAAGCCTTTTCAATAAAAGCTACGTGCTCTTCGTTTAAATATCCTCTAGTCTTATCGATGACTTGTTCGGCGGTTAATACTTGATCATTCGCCATGTAATCACCTTTCATATCACGATTATATTATTTAAATTTATCATATTTTAAACATTCTTTCTATTTCACTACTTTTATGCTATAAACATAAAAAAGAATAAAATTCATTTTAGAATGATTATTACTATTATCGAAAAAAAAAGGAAGATTGTAAAGGGATTGGAAGTAAATTTTATGTGGAAACATAGAAAAATGTCGAATGAAGGCGATTTCCATAAAAACACAGTAGATTTTCTCCCTTTTTTCCATTTTTATTTTAGGCAATGTCAAAAAGCTAGTTGTGAATTTGCGAGAAGATAAGGCGATTGATACCAAAAAAGTAAAGTGCTGTCTTTGGAAATCGAAGTGAAGTATTCAGGTTGCCTACTTTAAGCAACAAACTATACGGAAACAAACCTAGTTTATGAAAAAAGAGCGCTCTTAATAAGCGCCCCTTAAAAAATTTTCACACTAACATCCATACCTCTATGGATTAATATTCCATTAATGTTAAAACATCATATCCATCTAAATTTTTACGACCTTCAAGATAAGATAATTCAATTAGAAATGCGATTCCAGCAACAATACCACCAAGCTCTTCCACTAATTTAATTGTTGCCTCGATTGTTCCCCCAGTCGCTAATAAATCATCTGTGATTAACACACGCTGGCCTGGTTTAATTGCATCCTTATGGATTGTTAATACATCTTTTCCATACTCTAATCCATATTCTACTTTAATCGTTTCTCTTGGCAGTTTTCCTTCTTTACGAACTGGCGCAAAACCTACCCCAAGGGAATAAGCAACAGGACAACCAATGATAAACCCTCTCGCTTCTGGTCCTACTACAATATCAATTTCTTTTTCTTTAGCATATTCTACTATTTGGTCCGTTGCATATCTATATGCATCACCATTATCCATTAATGTGGTAATATCCTTGAATCTGATCCCTTCTTTTGGCCAATCTTCAACGATAGTAACATATTGTTTTAAATCCATTCTCTTACTTCCTCCTCATTATTAACGGATTTTTTAAGAATAAGATCAAACCAATCTTTAAGTTGATCATAAGATGAATATATCAATTCATTTTCCAGCTCAAATTGCGCCTGTTTTTGTTGAAAAGAGACAGATTCCGCTAAATCTCTTTTCGGTACATTCTTATTCAATGAAATAAATCCATCCTTCATTGTAACAAAATTTAATTCAAAAAACACCTTTGACATAAAATCTACCGTTTCTTTACTCCAACCTTTTCTTCTGGCGAGCTCGCCACCGAATTTTTCGAGGTGAAACGTTCCTTGTTTTGCCAAAAATGCATAGAACCATTTAAAATGGTCTCGAGTAGGCATCGTACTAAAAAAATCACTTTCTTGTTTATAAAATACTGCATAGATTCTCGCAGGTTGATTGTTAGACAGCAATGTTTTTAACATATCCAAATTCGGTGGATAATCTGCTAGGACAATAGACTTATCTATTGATGTAAGAAATGCTGCTTCCTCTATTGATTCAATTACTTGGAAGGAGACCCGCTGTTCCATGCCTTTTGGAACAGAATCTTGATGAAAAAAGATCCAATGAGCATCTTTCGGTACTGTTTCATATAAATGATCTACTTTTCTCAGACTTCTATAGTCAAATAGCTGCCAATGAGAAACCTCAATATCTTGAATAAAGATTTGTGGCTTTTTCCGATTATTCCATTCATTTATCGAAAGCTCTCCAAGGACTGATACCTTTGCACTAGGAGATATATGATCACATAAGTTTCCGATTCCAAAGCCTATTCCATCTAAATCAGCTTCATCTTGTTTTAATATAATCTTTAAATGGTTTTGATTTGAACCTATTTTCCTCATATTCTCTACTTCTAGATCACGAAATATCAACTTTGGCTTTGGGTTATCAACCCCAAATGGAGCAAGCATTTGCATGTCCTCTATCGATTTAATGGAAATTTCCTTTATAGAAAAGCTGCCATCCACCTTTGTTAAAGGCACGAGGTCTTCTTGTGTCAATTGCTCATAGGCTAATTTATTTAAGCTATTTCTTAGTACTTCTACATCTTCTATTTTCAAGGACATTCCTGCTGCCATAGGATGTCCACCAAAATGGGGCAGGATATCTCTACATGTTGATAAATTTTGAAACAAATCAAATCCTTCAATACTACGAGCCGATCCTTTTGCGATTCCCTTTTCATAGTCAAAGCTTAATACAATTGTAGGACGGTAGTATTTCTCCACCAATCTTGAAGCAACTATTCCCACTACTCCCGAATTCCAGCCTTCTTTCCCCACAATGAGAACGTTATTTTCCGTTAATGGGTAATGTTTCTCCACTTGTTCGATAGCTTCCTCTGTTATTTGATTTACAATTGCCTGTCTTTCTTTATTCGTTTCTTCCATTTCTAGTGCGAGTTCTTTTGCTAGATCTGGATCATCTGTCAGCATTAGTTCCACAGCTGGATCTGCACTACCAAGTCTTCCGATTGCATTAATTCTTGGTGCGAGCATAAATCCAATTGTTTCTTCATTAATTGTATTTTTATCAACATTCATTTGGCGATATAATGCATTTAAACCGATATTATTAGTTTCTTGTAACGCCATGATGCCTTTTTTCGCAAGAAAGCGATTCTCTCCAGTTAAGGAAACAAGGTCAGCAATTGTTCCGATTGCAACAAAGGGCAATAAGTGGAGTGGAGCGCCGCCAAGCAGGGCGTGAGACAACTTGAAAGAAACACCAACCCCTGCTAAGTCGCGAAAAGGATAATTGCTTCCTTCTATTTTTGGGTGAATAATTGCTAGTGCTTCTGGTAATATTGGCCCTGGCTCATGGTGATCTGTAATGATTAAGTCTATCTCCAATTCTTTTGCCACTTGTGCTTCATGAACAGCTGCAATTCCTGTATCAACCGTAATAATTAATTGGACACCAATGCTTTTTGCATAGCGAAACGCACCTTCATTTGGCCCATATCCTTCTGTAAAGCGGTTCGGAATATAAAATTGCACTTTCGCGCCAAGATCCTCTAACGTCTTCATCATTACAGTTGTACTAGTTACTCCATCCGCGTCATAATCACCAAATATTAAAATGGATTCATTATTTGCAATTGCTCTTTGTATTCGTTCAACCGCTACATCCATTCCTAATAGTAAAAACGGATCATGAAATTCATCCTTATTATCAAATAAAAATGCTTTTGCTTCTTCTAATGTATAATACCCTCTTCTAAGTAATAGAGAGGCAACAAGTGGTGCTATTTTTAATTCTTCTGCTAATACAGAAGCCTTTTCTTTATGTGGGATTTCTTCTTCCATCCATCTTTTTTTAGAACGTAACATTTCATCACCTCAATCTAACTATTATACAAGGTTAAAGAAGTCGTTTCAATGCAAGATGAATGGAAAAGCATTACGTTCATTTTTATAAATACTCTAAATATTATAAGGATATTTTCGCATACAAAAAGATACCTGAATGGAAGATTCAATGTAATTACCAATGAATCTTCTATTAACAGGCATCCTTTTTTATTTTGAATCAGTGCGAACCTTCGAATCCACCCTTTTACTGCTATTTTTTTCTTCTAGTTCTCTTTTTTCTTTCTCTAATATTTTGATCTTTCTTTGCAATGAATAAATACGGATTATTCCAGCAGAACCAATAATCAGCCCACCAATAAGAACGGAAATTAAAATAACTAAAATAAGTGGCCATTGTCCTACCCCAAATAAATAATTAACAGATACGGACTCCACATTAATGACTGCAAATACCGCCACAATTAATGCGAAGATAATTCCTAAAAGCATACTCCATTGAATCTTCAATTGCTTCCCCCCTTTTTATTTCTTACACTATTATTCCCTAATTTCCTTTTTCTCACTAAATATAAACGAAGGCGAATAGAAAGAATTAATTCTAAAAAATACTACCCATTTCTGAATAGCCAATTAAAAAAGCCAGTCTCCTCTATTCATAAGGAGACTGGCTCTCATTCTGTCTATTACACTTGAGGTTCGTCTGTATTTGGACGTTTCTCTTTATAAGTAACTAAGACACCTTTTCTCTTTAATTCTTTCTTCTTCCATACATACCATAGCTGTGATGCAATAAAGATAGAAGAATATGCTCCGCCAATTAAACCAATTAATAATGCTACCGAGAAATTGGTAATTGCACTGCTACCAAAAACTAATAGAGCAACTACACAAATGATAACCGTTACCACTGTATTGATTGAGCGAGCAAATGTCTGTCTGATACTTGTATTGATAATATCTTTAATTTCTTGCGGTGTTTTAATACGTCTTTTCTTCGCAAGATTTTCTCTAATACGATCAAATGTCACAATCGTATCATTAATCGAATAACCCACAATCGTTAACACTGCTGCAATAAAGGTAATATCTACTTCTAATCGTGTAATGCTAAAAACCACTACAATAAAGAATGCATCATGAAGTAACGCTAATACCGCTGCAATTGCCATATATATTTCAAAACGAATCGTTACGTAAAGAATAATGCCAATAGAAGCAAATATTATCGCATAAAAAGCATTTTTAGCTAATTCTTTACCAACAGTTGGTGATACACTGCTAACGCTTGGGTCATGTCCATATGCCTCTTTTAAATCTGATTTAATCGTATTAATTTTCTCTTGACTTAAATCCCCTTTAATACGAATAGCAGCAATCTCCTGTTTTTCGCCTGAAATAATTATATCATCTGCCACTACATCTAGCTTATCCAATTCCTTTTTCACTTCAGCAGTAGTTAATGTTTTATCTGCCATTACTTCAATACGAGATCCGCTTGTAAAATCGATACCCAGATTCAATTTGAAAATAAACATAATGACAATCCCTGCAACAATTAAAATACTAGAGATTGTGAAGAACACATTTTTATATTTCACAAAATCAAGACGATCAAATTTAGTTGGCAATGTTAAAGTATCATAGTTTTCACTAATATGTTTTATATCTTTCCGATTGACACCAAACCACGTAATTTTTTTATCAAACAATTTACTTTTAACTAATAAACTAAGTAATAGTCTAGAACCATAGACGGCTGTAATAAAACTTACTAAGATACTGACAATTAATAGGGTAGCAAAACCTTTTACGGAACTTGTACCATAAACAAATAAAACAACAGAAGCTATGATTGTAGTTAAGTTTGCATCAAAAATGGTTCCAATGGAATTTTTATTACCTGCTTGGAAAGCAGCCCGCAATGACTTTCCTACTTTCAATTCGTCCTTAATTCTCTCATAGGTAATGATGTTTGCATCAACAGCCATCCCTACACCGAGAATGAGTGCTGCAATTCCAGGTAGTGTCAGTACACCATTCATTAAATCCAGAACGAGCAGATTTAAATAAACATAGATAGATAATGTAATGACAGCTACTAATCCTGGTAGACGGTAATACAAAATCATGAATAAAAATACTAAACCAACGCCAATAATACCAGCTTTAACTGTATCTTTTAATGCTTGATCCCCAAACTGCGCTCCAACACTAGTTGAATATTGTTCGGTTAGCTTCACCGGCAATGCACCTGCATTTAATAATTCCGCTAATCTAGTCGCCTCTTCGACTGTAAAATTACCCGTTATAGAAACGGTATCGGAATTAATGACTTCACTTACCATCGGCGCTGATAGATATTTAGGTTCTTCCTTAGCTGCTTCTGCACTATAAGAATCTCCTTCTTCGAAATCTAGCCAGATTACCAATGGACTTCCTAAAACAGATTCAGTTACCTCTTTAAACTTATTTGCATCTTTAAGTTTCAAAGAAACACTAGGCTTGCCATACTGATCAAATTCTTGGCTAGCTCCCCCTTGCACTAAATCAGAGCCATCTAGTAATTTCTTATCTTCAATATCTCTAAATGTTAAATTTGCTTCAGTTGAAAGCATTTCTCTCGCTTCATTTTGGTCTGTAATACCAGCCAGTTGAACTCTTATTCGATCTTTCCCTTCAATTTGAATAACCGGTTCGCTTACTCCTAAAACGTTAATCCTTTTATCGAGAGCTTGGGCTGTACTTTTTAATGCCGATTCATCAATTTTCCCTTTTCCTTTTTCCAGTGGTTCCACTTTATAAAGAACTTCAAATCCACCTTGTAGATCTAATCCTAGCTTAATCTCGTCTAAAATCTTATTGGTTGTTCCTCCCATTAATCCTGCCGCCAAGACAATGATTAACAAAAAAGCAACAATTCTACTACGTTTAACCATTATGTATTAATCCTCCTCATGTAATACAAAGCAGAAACTTCCCCATTTATGAAACAGGTATACTAGCCATTATTCATCTTTTGTTTGGCAAAAAATAAATTATGTCATCTTTTAATATGAACCTTTCAATCAGGCGTTATTCTATTTTCTCATGGGTCACTTCTTTCAAGTAACTTAACCAACTAGCACCTTAAATTATTAGAATAAACTCATTATGGAACAGTTTATCACCACTGTCAATTTGTATAAGAAAAATATACTAGTAAAATTATTCTACTTGTCACATAAAATTAACGTCTTTTGATTCATTCTTCTTTCACAATACCAAAACCGTTCTAAACTAGCTAAAAAAGAATAGTAGGAAGCTTTATTTCTTACCCCTAATTGAAAGTTTCTTTTATTTCAATAATTCTTTTTTTTCTTCCTCTGATAGAGCCGAAAAAAAGTCTGCTGTTTTATATGCCTCAATAGTGGCATAGTTCATGTAATCTGCTATCTTTACATTCAGTATATCCTGTACTAATTCTGCAATTCTTATAGCATCCGATGGTTTTTTCCATTTTTTCTTTGTTAGAAACTCCCATAGTTCGGCTTCCTTAATGGTCTCATAACCAAGTAAATGAAACTCTTCAATCTTACTATTTAATACAGGCTTTACTTGTGAACGAAATTGGTCATATATGTGTGTTGACGACATTAATATTCACTCCATTACAGTCATTTTATGTTTACCTATAATCATCATGAGCAATCTCTTTTATCAAAGCAACTATTTTTTGAAACAGGCTCTTTCTAAAATATCCTCTTTTCAATCAACACGTGTACTTTTAAAAAACCTTGTCATGCTTTGTCCACATTGTTGCATATAGATAATTGTATAGTATTATTCGCTATTTGAGAAGGCAGGGAAAAGAATGTCTAAGTTTTTAAAAGGAACAATGATTTTACTTATAGCTGGATTTATTACAAGAGTATTAGGATTTATAAATCGAATCGTTATCGCACGTTTTATTGGTGATGATGGAGTTGGGCTCTATATGATGGTTTATCCAACAATGATTTTAGTTGTGACCATCACACAACTTGGACTCCCTGTTGCCATCTCTAAAAATGTAGCAGAAGCCGAGGCTGAAGGAAATTTACGCAAAGTGAAGAGCATATTAATTGTTTCATTAAGCGTTACATTAGGCTTAACACTCTTATTTACACCAGCTTTATTTCTTTTAGCACCTTATCTTTCTCAAACACTATTTACAGATGAACGAACACTTTTACCACTTCTTGCGATAACACCAATTATCCCCATTATCGCTGTATCTTCTGTATTAAGAGGTTATTTTCAAGGAAGACAAAATATGAGGCCAGCAGCGACCTCCCAAGTGATTGAACAAGTTATTCGCATTGCTTTAATTGCGACATTGACAAAAGCTTTTTTACCACTTGGAGTCGAATATGCTGCTGCAGGTGCAATGTTAGCCTCCGTTCTAGGAGAACTAGCTTCTTTATTTTATTTAGTAGCATCGTTTAAATGGAAAAAAACATTTCATTTACGGAAAAAGTTCTTTCAATATGTACATAACGGGAAAAATACTTTTCAAGAGCTAATGACTATTGCATTGCCAACAACAGGCAGTCGAATGATCGGAAGTTTTGCATGGTTTATTGAACCAATTGTTGTTGCCCACAGTTTATCGATAGCAGGTCTATCTGCCATCAATGCAACAAAGCAATACGGGGTATTAACAGGATTCGCTCTTCCACTTTTGATGTTGCCATCCTTCTTTACCCAATCACTATCAACTTCTCTTGTTCCTGCTATTAGTGAAGCAAAGGCAAATAATCAATTAAAACTGATTGAACACTTATTACAGCAAGCCCTTAAATTCACCTTCATGACAGGAGGACTTGCTATTGTTGTGCTCTATGTATTGGCAGAGCCCTTAATGACCATTATGTATGGAAGTACAAGAGGAACCACTTTCATTCAAATAATGGCTCCTTTCTTTATTCTCAATTATTATCAAGGCCCACTCCAAGCTGCTTTACAAGCATTAAATTTTGCCCGTGCAGCGATGATTAATAGTTTTATTGGTGCAGGGGTAAAAACAGCGTTGATTTTTATTCTCGCAAGTCGACCAGAATTCGGGATATATGGAGTAGCTATTGCATTAATTGTTGGATTTGTTTTAGTAACCTTGCTTCATTTTGCAACGATATTAAAAACAATTAGCTTTTCAATTATCATAAAAGATTATCTTAAAATGTTACTTACCATCTCGCTTACAGCATATCTTGGAACCCTTTTAGTTAAAATTATTGTGTTTCCTTCGATTCTCTTGCAATTAATTAGTATTACAAGTATTATCTGTATCTTTTATGTACTATTACTTTTCCTATTCCGTTTGATGAATAAAAAAGATTTAGCAAAAATCCCCTGGATAGGACGTTTTTTCTCTTAAATAGTTTTCGAAAGTGTTATTCATTTTACTTGCAATCAGTGGAAAATGAAAAATACCACTGATTGCTTGTACTGTTCAATGACATGTTAACATTCAAGATGCTGCTATCTGCTTTATTGATCAATCAAATCAATATAAAATTCCCCATCTTGATAGCTACAAAAGGATATATTTTTAATATTTGTATAGCCTTTTTCTTTTAACTGCTGCCTAAGCCATAAATTAGTCTTACTAATTTTAGCCAAATTACTTTCTTGAATAATCCCATCCATAATTAGCGGGAGCGTAATGGAGGATTTGTCTGTTTCTTTTTCAAACACAGATAATTTCCCTGAAGTTTCCAAGATAGCAAACTCTACATCTGCAATATTCCGGATATTTTTTTCTCTAAGCTGAATTAGCAAGTCATCATAATTGTACCGCTGACTTTTCATCGCTACTTCGTCAATTTCTCCATTTTTAATTATAAAAGTTGGATCTCCCTCAATAAAATCACGCATTTTTTTGCTTTTCAAGGATAATAAGGCTAGAAGCACTTGGATAGTTAGAAGAATAAACATTGGTAATAGAGTTGGTAAAATGGGGTCTCGATAATCTTCTATTGCAACAACAGCAATTTCAGCAATCATGATGAATACAACTAAGTCTAATATACTTAATTCCCCAATTTCTCTTTTACCCATCAATCGAAAAATCAGAACGATTAGCCCATATATTAAAATCGTTCTAAACAAAATGATCAAATATTGTTCCACATTATCTCCTCCGATCAAATATGTCCCTATTAATCTGCTCCATATAGAAGAAATAATACGAGGAAGAAAAAATCAAAGATTCTTACCAGAGCTCTAGATAAAATCTTTGCTCCCTACAAACATTTTTTTGCTTAAAAGAGCGAACTTTTTATTTTTCCTATTTTTGGAACAAAAATATTTTCAAACATTTTTTAATTCTATTTTCTCATGTGCTGAATATGCTTGTACTAGAATACTTTTATAGAAGATTTTAGACGCGATGAAAGGAGAGGTTTACAATCGAAGAAAGTAAACATGTTGGCAGTTCTGTTTTATACGGTTTAATTGCCATTTTCATTATGTTAATAACTAGCAGTTTGTTCTTTTCCCTATTATTAAGATTTACATCTATTCAAGAATCATCTCTGCAATATATCATTACAGCCGTATCCTTTATTACTTTGTTTGCAGGTGGTTTTATTTCTGGGGGAAAAGGGAAGGAGAAGGGTTGGTTTCTAGGGGGACTCACTGGGCTAATCTATTCCATCATCATTTTTTTATTTTCTTTTTTAGGTTCAGACCAGCTATTTACGATGGAACAAACGATTTATCATGTATGTTACACGCTTATTTGTATGATGGGCGGAATTTTGGGAGTAAATCTTTCAAAAAATAATTAATGAAAACTTTTACTTTCTTACCTAATAAAAAAGTGCACTCTTAGCTTGTAAGACTGCACTTTTTTGCTCTTATTCTTCTACTTTGTCTAATGTTGGGCTAGCTACTGCAGCGGAAGATTCCACTACTTCACGAATTGCATTGCGCTCAAATGTTAGACGTGAGCCATCTTTTACTTTTAATACTACTGTACCTTCATCAATTGCATCGATTGTAGCATGAAGACCACCAATCGTGACAATCTTGTCCCCTTTTTTCAAGCTGCTCTGCATATCACGTACAGATCTTTGACGCTTTTGCTGTGGACGAATTAGCAAGAAATAGAATAATACAAACATTAAAATAAACGGTAATAAACTTGCAAGTTGTGCCATTTATATTTCCCCTCCTTTCAAGTTCTCTATTAAAAGTTTTTAGCGTTCGGTTTATTAAATCCATAACGTTCGAAAAACTCTTCTTTGAAATCTCCTAAACGGTCATTTCTGATCGCATCTCGGACATTCTCCATTAAGTTTAACAGAAAATATAGATTATGGTAAGATGTAAGCCTTATTCCGAATGTTTCGTCACATCGAATAAGATGACGAATATAAGCACGGCTATAATTTTTACAAGTATAGCAATCACATTCTGGATCTAAAGGACCAAAATCTCTTGCATATTTAGCGTTTTTAACGACAAGACGTCCTTCACTTGTCATCACTGTACCATTTCTTGCGATTCTCGTTGGCAATACACAGTCAAACATATCAATCCCGCGGATAGCGCCATCAATTAAAGAATCCGGTGAACCTACCCCCATTAAATAACGCGGCTTGTTATCTGGCATTAGAGGTGTAGTAAATTCAAGCACACGATTCATAACGTCTTTAGGCTCACCTACAGATAATCCACCAACTGCATACCCAGGTAAATCTAAAGAAACTAGATCTCTTGCGCTTTGTTTGCGAAGTTCCTCATATTCTCCACCTTGAATAATACCGAATAATCCTTGATCTTCAGGACGATTATGTGCCTTTAAACAACGCTCTGCCCATCGAGAAGTTCGCTCAACCGATTTCTTCATATAATCATATTCCGCTGGATATGGCGGGCACTCATCAAACGCCATCATAATATCCGATCCTAGTGCATTTTGGATTTCCATTGCCTTTTCAGGAGAAAGGAATAATTTATCACCATTTAAATGATTTCTAAAGTGTACTCCTTCTTCTTCAATTTTTCGGAAATCACTTAAACTAAAGACTTGAAACCCACCAGAATCCGTTAATATTGCCTTATCCCAATTCATGAATTTATGAAGCCCACCAGCTTCTTTCACAATTTCATGACCTGGTCTCAGCCATAAATGATACGTATTACTTAAAATAATATTTGCACCCATTGATTTCAAATCTTCTGGCGCCATTGTTTTCACTGTTGCTAACGTTCCAACCGGCATAAAAGCAGGCGTCTCAAATGATCCATGTGGTGTATGTACAATGCCCAATCTAGCACCTGTTTGCTTACAAGTTTTTATAAATTCATAACGTATTGCTGTCAAAGTATTTTCTCCTTCATATAAAGTGAAACTTCCATAGATTCATCATCTACTTACAGTTTTTAGCTTAATGATGTTTTTTAATCAAAAGCTTTAGAATCAACTATATATTCTAATGAATATCACCACGAAACTCAAGCAATTCGTGAACCAAATATTCTTCTACCTATTGTATAAACATTGCATCTCCAAAACTAAAGAACCGATATCGTTCTTTTACTGCTGTTTCATAGGCATGCAGTATATTTTCTCTTCCTGCTAAGGCACTAACTAACATAATTAAGGTTGATTTCGGCAAATGGAAATTCGTAATCATTCCATCAATTCCTTTAAACTCATAGCCAGGATAAATAAAAATGCTCGTCCACCCACTACTCTCTACAAATTCCCCATTATTTGCAGCTGCAATGGTTTCAAGTGTTCTAGTAGATGTCGTTCCTACTGAAAGAATACGTCCACCTTCTGCTCTCACTTTATTTAATAATACAGCCGTTTCTTCATTAAGCTGGTAGAATTCGGCGTGCATCTCATGTTTATCTATATCGTCAACACTAACTGGACGGAAGGTACCAAGACCAACATGAAGGGTAATAAAAGCAATGTGTACTCCCTTTTCTTTTAATGCTTCTAGCAATTCATTTGTAAAATGCAGACCAGCTGTGGGCGCTGCAGCAGAGCCTCTTTCCTTTGCATAAACGGTTTGATAACGATCTTGATCGTCTAGTTTTTCTTTTATATAAGGTGGTAATGGCATCTCGCCAAGTTGATCTAAAATCTCATAAAATATCCCATCGTATTGAAAATCAAGAATACGCCCACCATGATCCAATTCTTTTACACAAACCGCTTTTAATTTTCCCTCTCCAAAAGAAATAACGGTACCTTCTTTTACCCTTTTCGCAGGCTTAACAAGTGTCTCCCATTTGTCGTTCTCTTGTTGTTTCAACAAAAGAACCTCGATATGTGCTCCAGTATCTTCTTTCTCTCCATGTAATCTTGCTGGTAATACTCTTGTATCATTTAGTACTAGGCAATCTCCTGGATTAATATACTCATATATATCTTTAAATTTACGATGCTCTAAATCACCAGTTTCTTTATTAACAACCATCAATCTACTACTTGTGCGATCCTCTAAAGGAGTTTGCGCAATTAATTCTTCTGGTAAATGAAAATCAAATAAATCTACTTTCATGTCTGTCACCTATTCTCTCTTTCATACAATCAAAATGTTAACGAAACTTCCCTACAAAATAAAATACCAACGATAAAACAATACTAATTACAATACAGGTTGTAATCGGAAAATAAAAAGTCGAGTGTTCTTTTTTTATCATAATGTCACCAGGAAGCTTTCCTATTGGAACAAAATGCATGAATAGTCCGATAAGAAATACAATTACACCGATGTACATTAGATACTTGGAAATTTCATTCATCATTCTCTTCCTTTATTTCACTTGTTCTACTAATTTTTACTTTTCCTTACGTTTCTAAACCAGTTTTAAAATCTGCCATTAATCTGGTTTTATCTTTAAATGTTCATAAACAAGATGGGTAACGCTTCTCCCTCTAGGGGTTCTTTGCAAGAAACCAATCTGAAGCAAATATGGTTCATAGACATCTTCAATCGTATGAGCTTCTTCTCCAATAGTTGCAGCAATGGTTTCTAATCCCACTGGTCCACCTTTAAATTTATGAATCATCCCTAATAATAATTTATGGTCAATATGATCTAACCCTAAACGGTCCACCTGAAGAAGCTCGAGTGAATTATCCGCTAATTCTTTTGTAATCATCCCATCTCCTTTTACTTGTGCAAAATCACGCACTCTTCGTAAAAGGCGATTGGCAATTCGAGGCGTACCTCGGGATCTTCTTGCAATTTCCCACGCAGCAAGGTCTTCTATCCCAATTTGTAGAACATCTGCTGTTCTCGAAACAATATCCTTCAACTGTTCCACTTCATAATATTCAAGCCTAGATAAAACTCCAAAACGATCTCTTAGCGGTGCAGAAACAGAACCAGCCCTAGTTGTGGCACCAACAAGGGTGAATGGAGGTAAATCTAGCCGAACAGATCGAGCACTTGGCCCTTTCCCAATGACAATATCTAAACAGTAATCTTCCATCGCTGGGTATAAAACTTCTTCTATCGCTCGTGGCAAACGATGTATCTCATCAATAAACAGGACGTCTCCTGGCTCTAAAGCAGTTAATATCGCTGCTAAATCACCAGGTCTTTCGATTGCTGGTCCAGCAGTCGTCCGAATATTAACTCCCATTTCATTAGCTATGATTGTAGCAAGCGTGGTCTTTCCAAGGCCAGGTGGACCATATAACAATACATGGTCAAGAGCTTCTTCTCTATATTTAGCAGCTTCAATAAACACTTTTAAATTTTCTTTTACTTTATCTTGGCCAATATAATCATGCAATTGAATAGGACGCAGACTCTTTTCAAACGATAAATCCTGCGTATCTGCTTCACTTGAAATAATTCGATCATCCATATCATTCACTCCTTTCCAAAAGAGAGTCATTGATTTTCGCTTAGATATTCTCATCATGCACTTCAATCAATTCTGTTCATTCATCCTATTAACGTATAAGTTTATACTTCTTATCTTTTTAAAAGAAGCTTTAATGCTAGCTTGATATAGCCATCTGTTGTTAACTGTTCCTTTTTTAAATGAGGAATAATTTTTTTTATCTCTTTTTCTGAATATCCAAGTGCAGTTAAAGCAAGAATCGCTTCATCCATTGCTGAATCACTTTCTGCTTTCGCTACATGCTTTTCTACTGTAAATAAATCTGGAGAGAAATCTGGCATAAAATCTGCTAGCTTTCCTTTTAAGTCCAAAATCATTTGTCTTGCTGTTTTCTTCCCTACTCCTGGGAATTTAACAAGAAATGCTTCATCTTCCGCTTCAATTGCAGATATCACTTGACTTGGTTCACCAGATGCAAGAATAGCGAGTGCCCCTTTAGGACCAATTCCAGAAACGTTAAGAAGCTTTGTAAATAAAGCTTTTTCGTCTTGAGAACGAAAACCGTATAAACTAATATTATCTTCTCTTACATAATGGTAGGTATATACCGTAATCTTGCTACCCGAAAAGGCTGAAAACGAAAATGGATTAGGCGTCTTAATCTGATAACCAATTTCATTATTTTCAATTACTATGTATTCTGGGCCAACAAATTCTACATTTCCTTTTATATATTCATACAAATTAACTTTCTCTCCCTTATAAAGAAAACTTCCATCAGTGGGGGCTTATTGCCCGTTATGTGTGGAATAAATCCTAAAGCTTATTTTATCATACTATTTTATAGAACTGCTATTATAGATGATTTTCATAATATTCTATATAAAATAAAAAACAGTGATCAGAATTGACACTTTTTAAAGTGTTTCTTCTGTTCACTGGCATTATTTCTTAATTTGGCGCATCAATGGTTGTAAAGTTTTTAAAAGTTTCAAGTACTTTTACATAACGATCTTTGGATTTAATCGGAATCCCATTTTGTAGATTTTGATGCTGCTTCGATTCCAATTTTTTTAGATCAATTTGAAAAAAGGACTGAATGATATTTTCCTCAGCTGGTTTTCCATTATAAATGGTTAAAATACCATCCTCATTTATTCCAAAATAACCATTTGCTTTTAACAGTGGAGATATATCGTCGACTTCTTGCTTAAACACAAGCTCTTTGCTTGTCATATCTACCAACTGCCATTTATCGTACTTTGACCAGAAATCTTCCATCGACCATACTGTTTCTTCTATCGTTTCTTCGCTCACTTCTCCATCTAAATAAATCCTTTTTAACACCACTTCCAATTTTTTAGGATTTTCATTCAAAGAAAGTACACTTCCACTCTTTCCATAAACATGTCCAGTGGGTGAAATGACTGCTAAAATACTGACAAGAAAAACAGCTGAAAATAAAAGGATTCTGGTTTTCATTATAACCACCTCTTTACATTACTCAAAACAGCAACGTTATTTCCAAGGAAATAGGTTACTGTCAATCTAAAGTCTGGTTTTAACAACCTTACTCTCTATTATTCTCACCATAAATAATTATTTCATTCCTAATTCATAGCAATCTTATTTTAATGTTCGATTTATCTTTCGCGCATTTTGTTTAATATTTTCTATCGCTAAATGAATTCCTTTCGAAAAATGCACTTCAGATTGCCATCCCAATTGGAGTTGTGCCTTCCTTGTTGAAATTCTACTTTTCTCTCCTCCTTCCAAAGAATTACATGAGTCTTCTTTTATAGAAGATTCTATAATAGATACAACTTCTCTCATAGAATAGTTTTCCAGAGGACAAATATTAAATGCCTCATTCTCCCCATTTTTCAAACTCGAAATAATTGCTTGAATAGCATCGCTAATGTAAAGGAAATGTTTCTTCTGTTCTCCATCATCAAAAACGATAGGTGGACGATTTTCTAACACTTTTTTAATTGTTGATTCAATAATACTATCTGTGTGCTTATGTATAGAATATCCATAAATAATAGGAAATCTTAAAATCGTATAAGAAAGACCGTAAAGCGTATGGTAATTTTGGATATATTTCTCCTCTATCTTCTTAGAAAGACCTTCAAAAAGAGCAGGTTGTAAAATCATATCTTCTGTTATAGCTCCTTCTATTTCACCATAAACCGCAATAGTGGACGGAAAGATGATTTTCTGTACATTTGCTCGCACACATGCTTCAAGTACTTCAATCGTATGAGCAATATTCTTTTCTGAATGGTCAAATGAATCTTTCATACTGTTCGATGTAATTGAATTATTAGATAAATGGATAACATAATCAATTTGATATTTCATCAGTAAGTCTGCTAATTGCGTCGTGTTTAAGAAAGTGTAAACATCACCATGGACTAGAGTTGAAAATGTGCTATTTTCACTCTTCTGTTCAGCTACTATAAAATAAACATGATTTTTTGAAAGTTCTTCCATTAAAGCATATCCAATTTCACTCTCTTGTCCACCTGTGATTAACACTCTCACTATGAATCCCTCCGCCACTTTTTAATAAACCACTAATTCTTTATAACGAATGTTTTTTTCACTATAAAGCATACCTCTTTTTATAATCCATTTCAACAAATAAATTCATTATATAGAACACACTTCTGAAAAGTTATAATTGAATATTCCAATAGACCAAATAATTCCTGCTATATAATCGATAAAATTTTCCATTAGTCCAATTGTTCCCAATAAAGAACAAATAATAAAAAACTAACCTCAAATGGAACAAACCAATTCGAAGTTAGTTTTTTATTTATTTATTATCTCTCGTTGTCGGATTTAAATCATTAAAAATATTTTCAATATTATTGGTAATCGTTTGCTGTGGCTGACCATTTCTTATCGAACGATTTATCTCCTCGATGCTAATAAATATACCTTTATCTGTCACAACAGAAATATCTCTTCCGTTAAGAGCGTCATTTAATTTGTCTTTTACCTTTGCTTTTGTCTTTTCCACATTCTTCGTATTTGTTACTTCAAGTGCAACTAAAACATTATCTCCATAAACAATAGATCGTGCATTTTTAACATTTTCTATTTTAGCTGCTGCATTTGATACTTTTTCTGCTAATTCTGTGTCATAAGAAACCCGCTCATCTCGGTCATCGATTTTTGCTTTGTCACGAGTAGCATTTCTATTGTTTACATTTCGAATTTTTATATCATTTCTATTGTTAACGTTTTGAACGTCAACATCATTTCTATTATCTTCATCTCCATAGGTATGGTCCATAATTTCTGTTATTGGTCCATCATTGTCTGTTGTATATCGGTTATCATTATTTACTTCATGTTGTTCATTGGAATAATATCCAATTGGCCGAGCACTATTAATTCGATTTTGATCTGCCGTTTGATCTTCATTCACACCACAGCCTGTCAATCCAAAGCTTAATGTCAATAGAATTGGAGCAACTAGTTTAGTTTTATGCACAGTAGTTTTCTCCCCTTTATTTCATTCTAGAGCAAAACATTGCTCTTTTTTATTTTCTACTCATTGGGCAGAATCATACTGTAAAGTGTAGCCATAATGTTTTCATACGTTAAATGGGTACGATTTGTCGAAGCCTATGATAAAACTTCTTCCTCTTTTGATACTGGTCTGTAGTTAATAAAAGGACTTGCTCTAATAAAAAGTCATTATTAAAATCTTTATTCCTGATTATTCTATTCCATTCCCTAAGAATATCTGTTGGATACATTAAGGCAATTAAAAACCATTCATCCTTAAAATAGTCAGAGTACCCGCGCATCTTTTGTAAATGTTGCATGGACCAACCAATATTAGGCAAAATCCGATTAGCGAACTGCAAATAATCTCCAACCCTTGGGCCAATACTAATTAAATCAAAATCAATTAAATATAGTTTATTATTAACGTCACGCAAAAAATTATGATGGGCTACATCACCATGCAATATAACATTTGATTTTGTCTGAAGATATTCCTTATGTTTTTTTAAGTAATTAAATGAGGTGTCAGCCCATTCGATAATTTCCTCTATCATGTCTTTTTTTAGATAGCGCTCGATTATTCGCTTATTACATTTAAATTCTGCTAGCCTTTGTTCTAATTTTTTCATTAAATGAAAGGAAGGCAAAATATACTTATATATTTCTACAAGGCGTTCTGTTACAGCATAATAATGCTCCAATAATTGAAGCGCTTCCCTCCTACTCCATTTACTATTATATGTAAAGGAATCTTTATGAGGAGAAATATATTCAATCATGCCAAATACCTTCTTATCTATGATGATTGGTTCATCATCGAATACATAAAATTGATACGTATCCGCAAAACCTTCTTGCTTTAACGCTCTTGTAAAAGCCTCTTGAATTTTTAATTTTTGATAACTATTATAGCCCTTCAAAATTATCCAAAACTGACTAGTTTTTACTAAGTATACCTCCTTCCTAATTCTGCTTATTTCTAAAATGGGGGCAGGTATTTTTTTTTCTAATAAAGAAAGGAGACGATAATAAAAAGTATCGTCCCCTCTATGATAAAAATCATATATCACTGCTTTCGTCCTCTTGGTATCTCGGCATTCCAAATGGAGTACCTTGATTAATTCCATATGGATTCATAAATGGCGGCTGCCCCATATTTGGATTATAAGCAGGTCTAAATATTGGAGCATTGCCTCCCGGTCCGTAAACTGGCGGAGTCATTTCTGGAGCTACTGGCTGCCCGATGCTCGCTTCATAAGAGGGAGCATCTTGTGCTTGACTGGTATTTTCTACTGGGTAAGGCATTGGCGTATTACCACCTACTCCTTGAGGGTAAAGAGATTGCATCATTTGCCCCATTTCTGAACCAAATCCTTGTGGCATTGGAGCCATTCCCATTCCTGGATTAAATCCTCCTGCCATTGGTCCCATTTCCATTCCTGGATTAAACCCTCCTGCCATTTGCCCCATTTCTGGTCCGTATCCTTGTGGCATTGGAGCCGTTCCCATTCCTGGATTAAACCCTCCTGGCATTGATCCCATTTCTGGTCCGAATCCCTGTGGCATTGGAGCCATTCCCATTCCTGGATTAAACCCTCCTGGCATTGATCCCATTTCTGGTCCGAATCC
>NZ_DALZDK010000005.1:0-156668 GCF_031978665.1 Niallia sp.
TCCCCTAGTGTTTCGTATGGCTCATCTCCCATGAATCCAGGACCGTCTGTCGCTAACTCAAATAGGATTTGTGGTGCCACATTAGAGTAAAGAGAACCAAAATAATATCTTTCTACAAATCCAGAGTTCGGCAACTTAAAGCTGCTCAAACGCTCTTGCCATTGATCTAATTCTGCACGATCTTCCACTCGGAAAGCAGCATGATGGACCGTTCCAAAGCCTTGTCTTGCTTGTGGAAGAATGGTATTAAATTCCACAATGACTTGTGCCCCATTTCCCCCTTTTCCCATCTCAAATAGATGGAAGGAGCCCTCTTGAGAAACTTCTTTCATCAAGAATACCTTCTCTAATACTTCTTTAAAATAATCAAAGTATGCAGTTCGAACAAATATTGGTCCTAATCCTGTGACAGCAAATTCCAAAGGAACTGGACCATTTTGCCATGGGGTGCCTGCTGAAACACCTTCATTCTTTTCATCTGAAATCAATTGATATTGCTGATCATCAAAATCCACGAAAGATACTATCTTTTTACCAAACTGTTCTTGGATTCCTTTATGCTTCACATCATACTTGTCAAAGCGTTTTACCCAATATTCTAATGCAGCATCTGTTGGTACACGGAAGGAAGTTTTAGAAATTTCATTTGTTCCGTGTACACCTTTTGGAATGCCAGGGAAATCGAAAAATGTCATATCCGTACCAGGACTACCTACATCATCCGTAAAGTATAGATGATAGGTTTGAATATCATCCTGATTGACCGTTTTCTTTACCAGACGAAGTCCTAAAACGTATGTGAAAAACTCATATATTTTTTCTGCACTGCTTGTGATTGCCGTAATATGATGAAGTCCTTTTAATTCATTCATTTCTTATCCTCCTAATTATCTCGAATTTGAGATATTTATATAAAAAAATACCTTTAATTAATATATCTTTAATTCGAAATAATTTTAGCATGTAATAGACTATTCGTCAACATAAAAGAAAAACAACTTACGATAAAAATAATCATGCTGTTTTTCTTAAACTCCCAATTAACTATCCCTTTAATGCCAACCCTTCCTCTCCCTATACCCATTCAGGGCTTTCTATCTATCTCCACATTTCTTTTTTATCTAAGTATTTTATTAATCCAAAGAATCCTCTTATTGTAAATAAAGTGAAATTTACACTTGCAAAAGTATGTAGCGGTGACCATTTCTTCCATTTGAATAATTTGCTATTCTTCTCAAAGTACCATTGACCAAGACTCATAGGAACGCTAAACATAAGACTTTTCAATAGTTTCTTTCCTAAGCGATCTTGCTCCGACATTTTCACCCAAACTACACTTAATAGCGGGAAAAATAAAATATCATAAATGATATTTGTTTTAAAAATCTTTGGAAATGGCCGAGCCGGATAAGCAATTTTTTTTGTCCCTACAACATAAGCATCTATTAAAGTTGCAAGAACACCTTTCGAGAAAAATATTAAAAAATTATCTCTTCTCTTTCCTCGAAACAAAAACGGGATAGCAGCCATACAACCAGCCGTCAATAAACGCAACAATAATTTCTCCATAAGTCGTCTCCTGCTTTCAACATAAGATTCTTTTTTAAGTTTTCCATTTTTCAACAAAGTATGCAGAGGAAGGGACGGTTCTTGTAAGACCTATGCCCTCACAAAAACCATCCCTCTGCTTCCTTAAAGTTCATGAAAACTTCACTTCTTTCTAACTATCCATATGTTAAAATGAATGTAACTCACGTCTATTTTGGAGGTAGATAAAATGAATATAGAAGATTTGAGATACCTTCTTGCTGTTAGTAAATATAAGAGTTTCTCTCTTGCAGCAGATGAAATGTGCATTTCACAATCCTCCTTGTCGAAACATATTAAAAATCTCGAAGAAGAATTTGATACCGTTTTCATTGATCGAAAATCCAGAATATTAGCTCTTACAGAAGCAGGTCATGACTTTATCGAACATGCGATCAAAATCTTGAATGACTACAATGACATGGTCATTGCGATGAAAAAACACTCCAATCTCAAAAAAGGGAGAATATCACTTGCTACGATTCCTGTCATGTCCCAATATGGACTTTCTCCTATAATTGTCTCCTTTTCAACTGCATTTCCTCATATTCAAATCGAAATGACAGAAAAAGAAAATAACTTCATCTTAGAAATGATTAGAAATTCCGCAATTGACGTAGCAATTATGCGGATGAATTATATCCCTCAAGGGTTAGTAGATACATACCCGCTGGTAGAAGATGAGCTAGTATTAGTAACTTCAAAGAATCATCATATCGCAGAAAGAAAATCCATCAGTCTTGAAGAAGTAGCAAATGAACATTTTATCCTACTAAATCCTGAATCTGGCATATATCATACCTGCGTGCAGGAATGCAAAAATTTCCAATTTTCGCCAAAGATTCTCTATACAAATAGCAGGATTGAAACAATTCTTGGTCTTGTAGCAGAGGGGGTTGGGGTATCCTTATTAATGAAGAAGGTAATTGAACCTTTTGATCCATCCAAGCTTTCGATTATACAGCTAAACAAAAAAGTGGCAAGTACATTAGCCCTTGTCACTCCAAAACATAAGAAAGTATCTGATGGTACAAAAGCATTTATTGATTTTGTAACCCAGTCCAACGTTTATCATTCTTGACATGAATACCGAATTGATCAAGAATTTTCATAGCTTGATGATTCACTACATCATCAATATTTTTAGGATTATTATAAAAAGACGGCATTGGTGGAACAACTGCTACTCCCATTTTTGAAAGCTTCAGCATGTTTTCCAAATGAATAGTACTTAATGGGGTTTCCCGAGGACAAATGACCAGTTTTCTTCCTTCTTTCAACATTACATCGGCTGCTCTAGAGATTAAGGAATCAGAATATCCATTGGCTATTGCGGCTAATGTTTTCATACTACAAGGAACAATAATCATCCCATTTGTCAAAAAGGAACCGCTTGAAACTTTGGCTCCCATATCCCGATTATCATATAAAAAGGTCGCCAAACTCTCTAGATATTCTAGTGAATAATGTGTTTCCACCTCTAAATTTTTTTTGGCCCAATTACTGATAATGACATGAGAATGTATCTCTTTAAATGGCTGAAGCATTTCTAACAATTTGACTGCATAAATCGTTCCCGTTGCACCTGATATTCCTATTACGATATTCATACAAATCACCAGCTTTCTGTGTTCTTAACTTCTGAAGTTAGTTCGTCTATTACTTCTTTTCCTAGCTCTATACAAAGATCCGTTAATAATGTTATCTCTTCTTTTTGGATATTATCTAAATGTACGCCTCCACAAATAGCAAAATTTCCAGAAAATTGCTTTCTTAAAAGAATGGATAACTCCTCTGTAATATAAAATTCTTTATGTTGCTGAAGCTGAATCGTCTGAATAGGTTCAAGTCTAGCACCAGCTGTAATGGTTCCTAAGTGAGGTCTGTCGCCGCCTGACAGAAAGAGAAGTAAATCTTCCCCCATAAAATAAGCATCCAAGACTACATGTATTCTGCCGCTCTTCTTTTCTCTATGAATCATTTACCTTCACTTCTTTTCTAAATTTATCTTTTCGAGCGTCTTCTCATCCAATGAAGACGCTCTGTAGTTAACTTGTTTATATTAGTTTTTCTACTAAAATATAAGTGCCCAAAGGGAAGCAATTGGCATGACAATGACCAATCCCGGCAGCATATTAGCTACTGGAAAGGACTTAATTCCACAAATTCTTAAACCAGTCACTAGCATGATTATCTCGCCAAGAGCTGAAAAATCCGCAATCAAATGGTCATTTACAAGGGGCAAAATTAATCCCGAGCTAAAAAACAATCCACATAAAATAACTAATTGTGGCACAGCAACTGTTAATACAATATAGCCTAGGGCTGTTGCAAAAATAGCTGCTGTAAAGAAGTCCAGAAACGACTTAGAAAATAAAATAGAAGTATCTCCAGTCATCCCTTCATTAAGAGCTCCAAATATCCCTGTTCCACTAGCACAAAATAAGACAACAATTCCTACGAATTTCTCCATAAAATCAGCAGAATCTGCAGAATCTGCCGAATCAGCGGAACGCTTACTTGAAAAAAGTTTTTCAATTGGTCCTCGTACTTTTTTTGCACACCATTCTATTCCCTTTTCCAATTTAATTAGTTCCCCAATTGCACTTCCGATAATTAAGGCAAGAACTACAGCTGGAAGTGTGTGCACTTTCACAATAAGTACAATCCCCATTCCCATAGAAGCAGCCCCAAAGGTTAATGGTAAAGCAATACGAAGTCTTTCAGGGATTTTGTTGCCAAGAAAGGCACCAATAAATCCCCCCATTAATACAGCTAACGCGTTTGTTAATGGTCCTACTGGCATAGTTATGTCTCCTCCTGGATTAACCTTGAGCAAACGAGACTGGGCAAAGCCTAGCTCTCGTTTACCATTTTTTTCTTATTCAAATAAAGATGGGGCAAATCGCTTAGCATCCATTTCTTTAAACTGTGCACGCTTAAATCTATCTTTAAGGTGAAAAGGCACTGTACAGTCAAAAATAGTTTTACAAGAAATGCCATGATCTTTAATATGTGGACTGTAGGCAGGATCTTGTGATGGATCTAACGGATGGCATCGTACACCTGGAATAAAGACTGTATCCACATCTCCTTGGAATCTCGTATTTAATGCCCATAATACATCATTGCTGTCAAACGGATCGACATCTTCATCAACAAGAAATACATGTTTCAATTCACTAAAAGCCGAAAATGCCAGCAGTGCTGCTTGTCTTTGTCTGCCTTCGTCACTTGGAACACTCTTTTTAAACTGTAAAACAGCCATATATTTACCGCCACCGGCAGAATGAGCATAGACATTTTGCAGCTTGCCAGGCATCGCTCTTTCTACCATTTGTAGAATACTTGCTTCTGTAGGAATACCGGCCATGCTGACATGCTCTTCACTCGGACCAATAACTGTTTGCATGATTGGATTTTTACGATGGGTAACAGCTTTAACTTTAATTAAAGGTACTGCAGGATTTGCCACTCCTGTATAGCCTGGGAATTCTGGCATTGCTTTTCCTGTATCTGTATTTTGATCCTCGCGAACATAGGAATTCGGAATTAATTCTCCTTCAATAACATACTCAGCATTTGCAATTGCATTTTCCTTTATCGTTAAACAAGGAACTAGTTTTACTGCCTCATTACGAAGTGCTCCTGCAACACATAGTTCGTTATATCCAAGTGGCGTAGTCGGTGGTTCAAAACATGCACCTATTTCAATTGCTGGATCAACACCAATGCTAATGGAGATTGGAAGTGGTTTACCTAGTTTTTCTGCTTTTTCCCGGAACACTCCTAAATGACGTGCGCCTGGTGTAAAGAACATGGAAATTTCATCTTTTGATTGTAAGCATAGGCGGTGGATGGTAACATCTGATTCACCTGTTTCCGTATCCGAAGCATAGCACATCCCCATCGTAATATATGGACCAGCATCTTCCTCGGTATTAGTAGGAGCTGGTATTAATTTGCGAATATCAAAACCTGGCTCATCGGCATAGTGCACTACCTCTTGGCACTTTGCTTCTTCATTTGATATAACAACTGGCTGTATAGGATTTTTTACCGCTTCATTCAAAAGAAAACCAAGTCGCTCTGGCTTTTCATTTAACAGTAGTCCCACTCTTTCACGGCTTGCTAGTAGACCAATAATTACACTTGCATCCTCATGACCTTTCACGTTGTTAAAAATCATTGCTGGTCCAATTTGAGTAGGACGCATAACAGTACCCCCGGCACCGATATAACGATAAACACCTGATATTTCTGCATGTGGATCTACTGGTTCATCTGTTTCAATCAATTGACCTGGAATAGAGCGAAGCATTTCAATAGAAGACCGTAAATCATAATCCTGCTTAATATCTTGCAACACTTTCACCAACCTAATCGTCTCCTTCATCCATCATTATTTACTATCTCTTAGCTAAGATAGTTTTATTATAGGACTGCAAAATTACCCACTCAATTCAAATTTGGAAAGATAAAATTCTATAAAGGAATAAGGAAAGGAGAAAGACAGTTTGTAATATACAGCCAGAGAAAAAGAGTTTACTAAAGTAGCGCTCTTCTCTTAGTATCCAGCACAGAGGAAGGATTTTTGAATTCCTCTTAAAAACAATCTTTTTAATAAGCAATTTTTATATAGATAGTTGCTATTTTTACCAAACTATTAGAAAGTGCTAAATACTGAAAGCAGGAGGGAATTTAGAATCTCTATCGGGAACTCGTTAGATTGTAATGTATCAATAAAAAACATAGAAAACGTCGAGAAGAAAGAAGAAAGGAGGTATTAGGGCAAATCAAATGCTTTTTAAGTGAATGGCAAAAATCCAATTGATCACAGTCAACTATTTACGTGAACTGTAAATAATTCTTTCATTTTTTTCTGTCATATAAGAATAATCCCCCTCCAGATAGACTTTTAAGAACATAAAGCAAAGCGCTCTTTTTTCTCTCTTCTACCAAGAAGGGGATTATCAATTATTTCACTCGTATATTTATTTCTGTTTTATCGCTTACTAAAGTTAGCTTTCTTTACGAACCCAAACAAGCATTTCTCCTATGCTCCTATTTGCCCATGCAAAATAAGGAATAAAGGTTAATTCATTTTCTTCAAATTGGTCCTTTGAATACAAGGCATAAAGAGTATCCTCTCCAAAATCTTGAACACTTTTTTTCTTGCCCTGTGTTTTTATCACGCCAATTCCTTCGCACTGTTCTTCCACAAAGTCATATGTGAACTTCGCATTCTTTGAAACTTGTAGTAAATGAAGATTGTTCCCATTGTCTTCTTCTTCCAGACAATAAATAAATGGACCTCGCTGTATAGCAATTTTCCCCATATTCTCTCTGACAAGTGGATTTGCGCTCCACTCTTGAACAGTCATATCTAATTGCAAAGTTATTTCTTCCTTACCATCCCACTCTTTTTCCAATATTAGATAACCATTTTTAATTGGTGGATTATATAAAGTGCTTCCATTCACCTTTACTTCAAATCTTCTGCTCCAATTTGGAATTCGTATTCCTAATCCAAAGGAAGATTTTGTATTGGCTTCAACGATAAAACGAATTAATCCTGACCAAGGATAGTCTGTATGTTGCTGTACATTGACAGAAGTATCCTTTACTTGGAAGATGGATTCATTTTCCATGAACAAATTTACATAAATCGTATCCTGATGTTGTGTATAAATGTATTTATCTAAAGAATTGATTAATCGAGCAAGGTTTGGTGGACAACAAGCACAACCGAACCATGCTGGTCGTGTTACTTTTACATGACTTTTTCCTGGGTCCTTCTCGCTATATTCTGGCACGACTTCAAGTGGATTAACATAGAAGAAGTGCTTCCCATCTAAAGCCATTCCACTTATAACAGAATTGTATAATCCACGCTCTATCACATTCGCATACTCGCTATTTGGTTCATTTTTCAACATTGCTTGCGCAAAGAAAATTAAACCAATGGATGCACATGTTTCACAATACATAGTGTCATTTGGTAAATCATAATCTGCAGTAAATGCTTCCCCGTCTACTGTAGAACCGATTCCACCCGTTATATACATTCGCTTTGTCACAATATTTTTCCATAACCTCTTGCATGCAACTTGCATTTCCCTATCTTTCGTTAATCTAGCTACCTCTGCCATCCCCGTACATAAATACACTAAGCGAACGGCGTGTCCCTCTGCTTTCTCTTGTTCTAACACCGGTTTATGTGCCTGATAGTAACTTAAAGGACGATGTGCCATTCCTTTTATGACTTCTCTCTTACCGTTGTCTTCCCTTCTTTGCCTTGCAAAGAAGCTAGTATCCTGCCCCCGCTCATATAAGAAAAAACGGCTTAATTGGAGGTATTTATCATTTTTTGTACATTCATATAGTTTTGTTAATGCTAATTCTATCTCTTCATGCCCATCATAGCCTCTTATCTTACCATCTTCATAGCCAAAGTTTGCATCAATACAATCAGCCAATTTACAAGCAATGGATAGTGCCTTTTCATTATGTGTTGCTTCATAATAAGCTACTGCTGCTTCTATATAATGCCCTGCACAGTATAGTTCATGACTTTCTGCTAGCATTTTGAATCTTCTCTCAGGCTCTTCAATAGAAAAATACGTATTTAAATAACCATCTTTCTCCTGGGCCAATTGTAGCAAATCAATAACACTATCTGCTAAGTCTCGCAGTTGCTGATCCTCCTCTTTTTGCAAAGAATAGGCAACTGCTTCTAACCATTTATAAACATCACTATCTTGAAAAACCCAACCATAATGATTCCCTTCTTTTAGTCCCGCTGCAATCTTAAAGTTATCGATTGCATGGCTTTTTTCTGATGGAATATAATCATCATTTCTTTCTTTTTCGATGGTTATATCTAAGTGATCATTTAACACGCCCCATTGATAAGGAAGCATTTTCGTTCTCACCTTTTCCATATACTTTCCCCAGAACCGATCTTTAATTTGAATGGTGTTAGTGTTGATATTCGTATTAAGTGTCATACAAATCTACCTTTCTATTGATTATTTTCTAGTCGCTAACTCTATTTGAATATTTCGTTCATTCTTTTCATATTTTGCATAAAACACCATTGGGATAATACCCAATATAAATACAATTGCCGGCAACCAAATAAAGCTAAATTGAATACCTAGTAAAGAAGAGCTTGTTTGGGTAGTATTTGGAATATATCCAAACATACTCATAATCTGTGTTGGCAAGAAACCGCCAAGTCCCGCTCCAGCTTTTATACAAAAAGCGCTTCCAATCGCTGTTAAAAACCCACTAGCACGCACTCCCGTTTTCCATTCGCCATAATCTACTGAATCAGAAAGCATGGCAAACGGCATCGAACAAGCAATCCCTGAACCTATACAACCAATTACCCATCCTGTGATAATGACAGATAAGGAAGCATCTGCAAAATACATGATTACCTGACCACTTGCAGCAAGTACAAATCCTAGAATCATCGTTGAATACTTTTTCGTTAATTTCACAATAAACGGTATTGCTGCCATTCCTAATACTTGAATAATAGAAATACCATTGATGAACGGAACCAATTCTTTCTTCTCTAGATTATATTCGAAATAATATACAATCGTAGAAGTACGAATGGTTAGTCCAATCCAGAAAATCAAGTTGGCTATAATTAAAATAATCCATGGCCAATTACCTTTAACAGCCTTCACACTATGTCTTATCGAAACTGGTTTAATTCTTTCTGTATTTATTTCTCTTAAATTGGCAAAGGCTATTAAAAACATAACAACAGCTATCACAGCAAACACTGCTACAGCCAATGGAAAACCCTTTTGATCATTCCCATTTCCCAATAAGGCCGCTAAAGGAAGGGTGAAAGTGACAGCTAAGAAATTCCCAACATTACCGCCGACCATACGGAATGAATTTAAAACAACACGCTCATTCGGATTACTGGATAGATTCGGCAAAATAGAGGTGATAGGAGTAGCAATTCCTGTATAGCAGATTCCTGCTAGTATATAAGTAATAGCTGCATAAGCAATTTTGGCACCACCATCTAAATTCGGTGTAACGAATGTTAATACCGTAAAGATAGCAAACGGGATGCTCATCCATAAAAAGTAAGGTCGACTTTGTCCATACTTTGATTTTGTTCGATCAATAATCATTCCCCATATTGGTGCATCCACTGCATCTACTAATCTTGCAATTAACAGTAATGTTCCTGCTACCCCAACAGATAGCCCAAATACATCTGTATAAAAATAGAGTAAGTAGCTACTAATGATGCAGTATAATAAATTTCCTCCCGTGTCTGTCAGAGCATAACTAATTCTTCTGTGAAAAGGTACTTTTTCATCCAATAAATTAGTTGGTATTTTTTCTAAATACTGTTTTTCTTCCATTACCTTAACCTCCTACACTCAATTCAAGTAAACGCTTACCATTCCATCTATAGGTACATTTTAAGGGTTTTCAAAACAAAAAAGTACCACTAAAAAAGTAGAATTAGTGGTTATATCCGACAACAATTATGAAAGGATAAACCTTAAAAATCATCCTTATGTAAACGATTTATTATGGTATAATCATCAATGTAAGCGATTATATTTTTCACTCCCGAAAAATAGTGGTTAAATACGACTTTTGGTACACAAAAATGTTTGCGTAAGGTGTGATAATATGGATGAAATATTTCAATTTCCCATTAGTGTTCCATTAATGTATTATAAGTGCGGACAATTTGTAAGTAATGCTGGATGGATGCATAAACCTATGTGTTTAAACGGAGATTACGAACTCATTTTAGGTCTACAGGATACGATTTATTTAGAAATTGAAAAAACTAGATTAGAGGTAAATCCTGGGGATGTATTACTAATTCCTCCTACTATTCACTATCAAGGATTTGCAGCCTCTAAGGAGAATGCAAGCTTTTACTGGATGCACTTCTTCCCGCGAAAAGATGTAAATAAAATAAGTAAAACTCAATTATCTCATTATTTATTCACCCAAGATATTAATCCAACAAATGATGCGCTAAATGGTTCTGCTTTTCTACCATCCTTTTTTCATTTGAAGCAATCGACAAAGGCTTTAATTCTTATGAAACAAATACTAGATATCTCTCACAGTAATTATTATAGTACCTATGCTGTTGATTACTTGGTTACCTCTTTGCTGCTTGAACTTACGAATCAATACACACAGCAGCTACTTCAATTCCATCATCAGGATAGTGAATCGTCTCAAAAGTTTTCACAAATACTTGAATGGGTTCGAGTCAATATATATAAAGATTTAACGGTAAAAGAAATAGCCGAAAAGTTTTCTTTTAATCCAGACCATTTGACGAGAATGTTTAAAAAGAGGGTAGGTATGAGCACAATCAAATATATTAATACGTTAAAAATTAACAAGGCGAAAGAAATGCTTTGTATTACCAATAAAACGATTAAGGAAATTGCATATGATCTCCACTTTATTGATGAGAAATACTTTATGAAGTTATTTAAAAGCTATGAAGGAATGACACCCACTCAATACAGAGATGCCTATACACGCATTTATATTAATAATAAATTTGTTGATCCTGATATCCCTCTTCCCCATCATTTAAAGCATTTAGAAGGATGAGAAAAAAACATAGGGACGTTTCTTGTGAGAGAACCGTCCCTATGTCACTTATGCAAGCTGTTTACGAATATTTTCTTCGTTTCGCTCATATTTCGTGTAGTTTAGCATGATAAGAGCGCCTACGATAAAGAAGATGGCTGGTAGCCAAGTAAAGCAGAATTTAATTGCAGCTAAGGATGTAGCCGTTTGGGTTGCGTTTGCTACATATCCTGCTTGCCCCATAATAATGGATGGAATAAAACTTCCTAATCCTGAACCAATTTTGATACAAAAGGAGCTTCCAATGGCTGTTAGGAATCCACTTGCTCGGATACCTGTTTTCCATTCTCCGTAATCGACGGTATCTGATAGCATCGCAAATGGTAATGTTACAGCAATCCCTGTACCAAGAGAAGCGATCACCCATCCGAAGATAATATCGATATACTGCTTCCAGCAAATGCGATAACAATTTGACCAAGGGCAGCAACAATAAAGCCAAGAATCTGCGTATGCGTTTTCAAGAATTTCTTGACGATAAATGGAATGATTGTAATAGATACCATTTGGAAAACGACGAGTCCATTTAAAAGGGAAGCAAGATTTTTATGATCTAAATTATATTGAGCGTAATAAATTACGGTTGCCGTTCTCGATGTATTGCCCAGCCAATAAAAGATAAAGGCAAGAACTAACGTAATCCATGGCCAATTTCCTTTCATTGCTCTGAAACTTTCACGAATAGGAATCGATTTGATGCTACTCGTATTGATTTCTCTCGTTCCTGAGAAAGCAAACAGCAAAAGAGCAATAGCGATAACCGCATAAATTCCTACTGTTATTTGAAATCCAAGTTTATCGTTTCCATTCCCAAAGAAAGCAACAAGTGGCAATGTAAAGGAAGCCGTAATTAGATACCCAATCATTCCCCCATTACTTCTCCAAGAATTTAATCGAACTCTTTCCGTAGAATTATTCGTTAAGTTCGGTAAAATTGCAGTAATCGGTGTCGCTACTCCCGTATAAACCATACCAGCAACAATATAAGTAATTAAAGCATAAACTACTTTCGCAGTAGGTGATAAATCAGGTGCTAAGAAGGCCAAAAATACGGTTAGCCCGAAAGGAACAGCTAGCCATAGCCAATATGGACGATTCTTTCCCCACTTTGTATTGGTATGGTCGATAATTAATCCCCAAATCGGTGCATCTAGTGCATCAAAAATACGTGCAATCAGAAGAATTGTTCCTGTAGCAGCTACTGATATTCCAAATACATCTGTATAGAAATACATGATAAAGCTAGTCATTGTGCAGTACAGCAAATTCCCTGCTGTATCTGTACTTGCATAAGCCAACACTTTTTTTAAAGACATTTTTGATTCTTGGTCTTTAGGTATTTCTTCTTGTATATACTCCGCTCTATTTTCACTCATTATCTATGATCCTTTCTAATAGGAAATTAATTCTTTGTTTTTAAATTCACCATCAACAAACAATATTTGAGGCGTATACTTTCCTTTTTCTGAAACATAGTGTACATCCAAGTCGTAAAAATGATATTCCATTGGGTATGGTGCATAGCTAGTAATGAGTAAGCCTTCTGATGTTTCTTCTATCGAGCCATTGATTACTGCTATATGGCCCTCTTCTTCATAAAGATAGGTCTTTTTTCCAAATCCATCTAAATAGGCAACTAACTCTTCTCCCATATCCCAATCTGCCGTTTCCTCTTCTTTCGTAAATAAGCGGGTAAATATGCCACCATCTCTAAAAAAAGTGGATTGACCAAATCGATTTCTTGATAAATCTGGCCGATTTACATGCGGTCCTGCGATGCTGTAAGTAGAAGCAGCCTCTCCCATCGCAATCTTTGTATTCGTCGCTTTTGCATTTGTATCATAGCAATAAAGGATTCCAACCGTTGCCCGATAGGCAGCCTTTAAAAATCTAGTGTCCTTTAGCTTCTCATACGCTTTAAGCGAAGCTGCCGCTGTAATACCACCCCATAAGGAATGAATCATATAGGACAGGGCTTCCCACCAACGATCAGGGCTCTGTGCACGAAAATCATTAGCAAAACCAATGTTGGCAATTACTAACTCTCCGTATTTCTTCGCTGCATCTAGATGGCCAGTACTCGCTAAAGCTCCTGTCGCCGGGCCGAATCCAGCATTATCATAAAAATGTTCTGTGACTGTAGCTTTATATTTTTCGCTATCAAACGAGACTTTCTCTGCTATTTGAGACCATAAGGATTGAATATGTTGATATTTTTCGAGAAGCCCACGGGTTTTCAATTCTGCTAATAAGTCATCAATATATAGGAAAAATACCCCTAGCATTTGCGCCTCTTCTTTGCCTCTTTCATTGTCATGCATTGCAGGATCTACACGCAGTGAAAAGACATCTGCAGCCCAAGATAAATACGTATCAGGATGATGAAGCTTTAGTATCTCTTCATCGAACTGTGAAAGAAGCAAAAAAACGTGTGCAATATATTCAAAATCCATGCAGCGATAAAAATCTCCATATAAATAAGCTGGTTTTGTAAAATCGCCATTTATAAACCACTTTTGGCGAATGTAGTTTACACACGAAGCTTCTACTTTTTGAACCTCTTCTACATCCGTTTCACGCAGCAAATTGTCTTTTAATACAAGACTTAGCTTTCCAAGGGATTCTCCTTGATTGGAGATTGGTGAATAACTATATGGCACAGGGCTTTCCGGTCCATTAAACAAAGTGTTACTAATATAATTCGAACGATTTTCAATTATTTTCTGAATTGGCTCCATTACATTTAAAATGATGCTATCGGAATGTGTGTGATTCACTTCAATCGTGATTTTATGCTCTCCTGGCATATCGAAAGAAAGAGAAGCCTGATACTTCCTACCTTCCTGTTTAATAAGTGGAAGGATTGTTGCCTTTTGCTTTTGATTCTCCTTGTCTAAATACTCCATATAAGCATCGGTACAAAACGCGTCAGCAGGCAGTTCAAAGGAAAAATCATAGTGCTTGTCTACAATCGCTAAAGGCTCAAAATCAAAGATGGGATGTCCGTAGTTTTTTAGCCCATTATGATAAAAATCTTCTTGATCACTAAATGGCTCCAATGCATATTCCCACTCTTTTTCACCGGAAGCAGAGAGCATTAGCGCATCCTTTCCATACACCCAATCAGCGTTTTCGAAATGCTCTGGATAGCCGCCAGCTAAAACCAATTGATGAAATAATAGTCCATCCAAGGAAGGCGAAACGCTTTCAAAAAACAAATTACGATAAGCACAGTACGTACCTACGGAAAGAGTTCTTCCTTTCTTTTGATAGATTCCTAAGTGCGGTGCTAGATTGCTTCTGCGAACACATGCTAGTTTCGTATAATCGCCTGAAATAGACGGATAGACTGCAGTAGAATGGTTCGTTTGCATTTGATAATCATTAATGCGAAACATCACGTAGCTAACAGATGCCCATAGGTGAAAATGTGTAATCGTTAAAACTTGGTCTGTGCGATTTTTCAAGTTTATCTTCCATAGTAATTGACAATCAGATTGCTCTAAATCATAATCCATGGTTACTTCTACTAGATTAAAAGAATAGGTCAGCTTGATAACTTTCTGATCCTGTATAATTATGGGAGTAGCTTCTGTACTCATATACCGTTCTCCATTAACGGTAAGTGAAAAATTTCCAAATAATTTATCTTTTTCATCATATCCGTATTTTTCAAGATACGGAGAATCCATAACCCAATTCATTTGATGAGCATCTTTATTCAGTATCAATTTTGATAAATTTCCACACGGAGAAACTTCCAAATGGAATTGCTTATTATCCAATACATTCTCCTCCTTTTATTAGAATGATTCTAGCTAAAGTAGAGGTTAAGCAGTATAATTAAATCAGAAAACGTTTTCTTTTTTAAAATATATCAGAATCCATTAGAAAATTATATAAAGGATTTTAGTCAAAATTTAAGATATTCCACACGGGCATTTTGAAAAAGGAAGCTAAATTGAGGTGAATTAAATGGAAATAATATCGATTGCAGTTCCTCCATTTCCGATTTTCATTGAAGGAAATCTTACAAAATATGAAAAAGGTACATGGCATCCTAATCGAAATGACTTAGCGTATTTTGATATTATTTTTGTAAAAGAAGGACGTCTTTTCTTAATCGAGGAAGGAAGAGAGTTTACGATAAATAAGAATGAAATGTTGGTTTTACAGCCATTAAAACATCACTATCCTTTTAAACCAACAGAAGAAGATACGGAATTTTATTGGTTACATTTCTATACAAACAGCTATTATACGGAAGCTAGTGAGCCGACCAACTTAACATCATCCATCCCTATTCCTTCCTTGCACTATCATAATCATAGCTATACGATTCATTTGCAAAAGAAAGGGGCTCTAGTTGATCATAAGGAGATTTATCAAAAAATGGACCAGCTATTATTAGCAACCACTAACGAAAATAAAGATCTATCCTTCTGGGATATCCAATTAAGCTTTTTCTCGTTGATTAATCTATTAGAATCGCAAGGAATAGCAAAGGATAACAGCTATATGACAGCAGAGAAGGTTGTGCAATTTTTAAGAGAAAATTACCATCTGCCCATTACGAATGATACATTAATGGAGCATTTCAATATACACGAAAATACGATTTCTAAATATATGAAGAAATTTTACAAAGTGACCGCACTAGAATATTTAAATTCTTATCGATTAGAGCAAGCAAGAATCTTACTATTAAAAACAGATGACTCCATTCAAACAATCGCAGAGAAATGCGGCTATACCTATGGCCAATACTTCTCAAGTGTCTTCAAGAAGAAATATGGCATTTCCCCATTAAACTATCGAAAAAAGCATTTGGAAGGAGAATCAAGGGAACGATTCTTGTGAGTAGAATACCACAAGAATCGTCCCTCCACTTCCCTATTTCAACAACAGCTTAGCCAATTTCCGTTCTTCTTTATCTTTTGTAGTGGTTGCTATTATATTAAGGCTTTGTTGTATCTCGGCTTGTTTTCTAAAGGTTGTTGACCATTCTGTCAATACACTTAATGCGTGCAAGCGTAAGTTTTCATTTACTGATTTGAGTGCTGCTTGAACTAATGGTATTCCTATGCCATCGAATTCGTGTAAATCTTGTATGATACATTCGAGACAGTTCTGTTCTTCTATTGATAAGCTTGATAAAGAAAACTGCGATTGCGCAAAGGCACAGAGATCCTTAATAGGCTGTAACTCTCTTGTATCCATTATGGCCAAAAACAACATACTGTTTGTTGGCTCCTTCTTTAGCCATTCAAATAATAGAGCAGTGATGTCCAATTGATAGAATCGTGCAATCTCAATCGAGCGGAAATCAATTTCCTCACTCTGTTGCAAAGCATCCATTGCCAGCTGTGACCATTTAGGATTATTAATATAGGGCTGAACTGCTTCTTGAAGCGCTGTACGTTCATGCTGTTTCCATTGCTCGTTTAATCGATCCTCCCAAATTTCTTCATCCGCATTTACAAATTCACTAATTTTGATAATCGGATAGAAATCCTCCAAGGTATCACAATGAGCTTGTGCATGGTGAAGGAAACGTGACAATACAGCACCAGCATAAGGATAGTGATTAATGCCGTCTGGATTTGATTCATCTAATAATCCCTCAATAATCATAGCTGCTCCAGTATATAGTTCCTTCGAAATACTATTTTCATAGAGCGCTACATCAAGCTCTCCCTTTGTAGCACAACGAAGGGCCATAAAATCAGTAAATCTTCTATTTTCACAGCCTTTTGTTAGCAGCCAATATTTCATTTCTGGCGTTTTGGCTTCCACTAGCTCAATTGCTGTCATTTTTCCCAATCCATGAACAGACTGAACTAGTTTCCATATTTGGTCATTTACTCCCTTCCCTCCACTTCTTATTGCGAAAATGGCATATGCCGTAAATTCATCGTGTAAGCCAATTGTATATAACAGCTCTTGATGTTCCTCACAATTAGTAAAGCCGAGTATAAGAATTGCAAATTTAACAACATCTCTATGTGCAGCATGCTCGAGAAGCCACAATGCCTCTTGCTGTAGCACATGTTCATCAAATGCAAGTTGTCCTAATTCCTGAATGATCTCATCTCGATAGATAGCAATATGGTCAAAAATAATTTGGTCGTATGTCGCTTTTCTTGCTTTTACAGTCGGATTTTCCGACTGCTCTTTAAAAAGTTTCATAAGCTTGCTCACAAAAAACGGCGTCTTTGGTTCATTGATAATCAAATCAAAAAGGCCAGGATCTAGCCTCGGCTTACCTGTACCAAAAAAGTAGTCATCATCTGGCAAGCGTCCATCTACTATTCTAGTATTTTCTTGAACCTGCTTTTGTATAAAAGGAATAATTTTGTCTTTATGCTCCCATGGCAGAAATTCAAGCTTTTCTGATTCATTCATAATCGTTTCGTTATCGATTTTAATGATACAGTTGAGACTTATATAGCCACCAATTTTAACAGAGACTTTATGCGTTTTTCCATTCTCCAACGTAAGAATCCCTGATAAACTTGCGTAAGGAAGAAGATGCGAAAAAATAGATTTCCGTCTATTGGAAGCGACTATTACTCCATCAATGAGAAGAGATTCCTCTTTCATTTTATTTACGACTTCAATACAATGCCCTTTATACTCAATGGTCCAGGCCCTCTGAACCTCTTTTTCAATATCCTTTTTCAAGTTTTGCATATCATGTTTTAAACCATCTCTAAACCCCATGCTGACCTCCCTTTTCTTCTTTTTATGTCAAAAATGAATAGGATAGTATATTCATCCATTTTCTACTAATTATTTCCTTCATTCTATTAAATACTATCTTTCTCTTATAGGAAAGACTTTTAAGTAAAATAAGAAGATTAATATGAAAAAAGGACGATTCTTGTGACCTCACAAGAATCGTCCCTCTGCTTCCCCTTTTAAATCTTTAACCGTTTCTCCTTCTATTAATTGCGGTTGATAGTAGTTTTCGTTTTGCAATTCTTTTTTCCCTTGGATTTTTTTTATGATCCAATCGGCTGCATCATGTCCCATTTGCTCTTGGGGATGTGTTAAGGTGGTCAGTTTGATGTTTGCATTTTTAGCAATATAAGAATTATCCTGACCTATAATAGATAATTTTTCTGGAATCGAGATATTAAGTTGTCTGCATACATTTACAACTTCTAAAGCAACCTCATCGTTATAGCATACGATGGCAGTCATCGCTTCTATATGTTCATTCAAGAACGCTTTCAAGTTTATATTTAAATCTAGCTTCGTCTCCGTAGTAAAAGAAAAAACATGCTCTGCCTGAAATCGCAGCTTGGCTTCTCCCAGTGCTTTTATATATCCTTTCATACGGAACTTTCCCTGTAAATCGTCCATTTTTGCAATGAGGCCAATTTTTGTGTGCCCTTTTGCAATTAATTCATTTGTAGCGAGATAGCTTGACTGTACGTCATCTAGACAAAAGTAGGGTACTTCTAATTCCTCGTAATAAGCATTAACCATAATGAATGGAACATCCTGTTCTTTGAATGATAAGTAATATGCAATATTAGGATTGTATACATTACTTTTCGTAGGTTCTACGATTAAACCATCTACACCAAATGACAGCATCATTTCTAATGCTTTCTTTTCTTGTTCCACATCATTATTTGTACTAGCTAAGAGCAGCGAATAATCTTCTACATTCAATCTCCCTTCAATGCCACGGATAATAGAAGGAAAAATGTAATCAGAAATATAGGTTGTTATAACACCAATCGTTTTCCCTTTAGATTTCCCACTCGTTTTTGACTGATATAGATTACTAACATAAGTACCAGATCCTTTTTCGCTTCTAAGATACCCGTCATTTGCTAATTCTAGAATTGCCTTTCGAACAGTATGGCGGCTAACTTGGTACTTTTCTTGCAGGATCGACTCAGTAGGAATTTGTTCTCCAACACGGTAGTCACCTGAAAGAATTTTACTCTTTATCTCATCAATTATGATCTGATACTTTAATTTCATTTAACGCACTTCCTTCAATGTTGTTTTCCATTCAAATTTTTAATCACGATATTTGTATGGTCATATTTTAGCATACGTATGAATAAAATAAAATATCACATAACAAACCATACAAATTACGTACAAATGTTTCTTCTTTCTACTTTATTGATTTTTCCGATTAAATCAGTACAATGCCTTTTGTATGAAAATACTAAAATTGAGTCAATATATATCCACATTCGTTATTTGTGTGTACATTTATATTTTCAATTGACAAAAGTACGTACATATAATATGGTGGATATGTACTAATTAAACAAAAGCATCTCCATTCGATTACAATTGATGAAATCGCTGTCAGGGGGAAATATATGAAAACCAATCAAATAAACATGAAACAGGCAATCGTTGATGGAGCAACTTCACTGGGAATTGAATTCGGGTCCACGCGGATTAAAGCGGTATTAATTGATAATAGCTATGAAACCATCGCATCAGGAAGTTATGAGTGGGAAAATCTGTTGGAAGATGGATTTTGGACGTACAATTTAGTAGATATTATCAACGGTCTACAAACAGCTTATAGTGAAATGAAGCAAGAGGTTGAGCGTAATTATGGTGTCACCATTCGCACAGTTGGTTCTATTGGATTTTCTGCGATGATGCATGGATATATGGCCTTCAATAACACAGGGGAACTACTTGTTCCATTTCGGACATGGCGCAATACAACAACTAGTGTTGCTGCAAAAAAATTAACTGATACCTTTCAATTCAATATTCCAGAACGTTGGAGCATTTCACATCTTTACCAAGCAATTTTGAATGAAGAACAACATATCCCGCGTGTTGAACATATTACCACTTTAGCTGGGTATATCCACTGGTTATTAACTGGCAAAAAAGTGCTAGGCATTGGGGATGCTTCAGGTATGTTCCCAATTGATGAAACAACGCAGGATTACAACCAAGCAATGATTGAACAATTTGATTCGTTAATTGCTACAAAGGAATACCCTTGGAAGCTGAAAGATATCCTTCCTAAAGTTGCAACCGCAGGGGAGCAAGCAGGTGTACTAACAGAAGTAGGGGCAAAAATTCTCGATCGCTCTCGGAACTTACAGCCTGGTATCCCCCTATGTCCGCCAGAAGGCGATGCTGGCACAGGGATGGTTGCAACCAATAGCGTAAGAAAACGTACTGGAAATGTTTCTGTTGGAACCTCTGTTTTTGCAATGATTGTATTAGAAAAAGAGCTTACAAAGGTTTATCCAGAAATCGACTTAGTAACAACACCAGATGGCAGTCCAGTTGCGATGGTTCATGCAAACAACTGTACAAGTGATTTAAATGCATGGATGCGACTATTCCGTGAATCTGCAGAGGCAATGGGACAAACGGTAGATATGAATAAATTATTTGAAGCCTTATTAAGTACTGCTTTGGAAGCGGATCCAGATGGTGGTGGCTTGCTAAGCTACGGTTATTACTCAGGTGAGAATATTACAGGATTAGAAAGTGGACGACCACTCTTTGTCCGTTCACCAGAAAGTAAATTTACTTTAGCAAACTTTATGCGCACACATCTCTTCTCTGCCTTTGGTGCATTGAAGATTGGAATGGATATATTAACAAAACAAGAAAATGTGGCAATCGATAGCATTTTAGGTCATGGTGGTTTATTTAAGACTCCTGTTGTTGGCCAAAAAATTGTTGCTGCTGCCATGAATACTCCTGTTTCTGTAATGGCAACTGCCGGTGAAGGCGGTGCATGGGGAATAGCTATTCTTGCTTCTTATATGATGAATAAAGATCAAAATGATAGTTTAGAAGACTTCCTCGACAAAAAGGTATTTAAAGAGGTGGATAAGCAAGAAATTTATCCTGATCGCTTTGACGTAGAAGGATTCGAAGCATTTATTGACCGTTATAAAAAAGGGCTAGCTATAGAGAAAGCTGCCGTTGAAAATTTGATTCACGAGTAAGGAAACGGAGGGTTTTAATATGTTAGAACATCTAAAAGAAGAAGTATTTTATGCAAATTTAGAGTTGCCTAAGCAAGGACTTGTGAAATACACATGGGGGAATGCAAGTGCGATTGATCGCGATAGTGGTTTATTCGTTATCAAGCCTAGTGGTATTGACTATGAAACAATGAAACCAAGCGATATGGTTGTTATTGATTTAGATGGGAATGTAGTAGAAGGCGATTTCAGACCTTCTTCCGATACAGCTACTCATGCAGTACTTTATAAGCATTATCAAGAAATCGGTGGCATCGTGCACACTCATTCCACTTGGGCAACAATATGGGCGCAGGCAGGTCTTGACCTTCCGGCAATGGGCACCACTCATGCAGACACCTTTTATGGCTCCATTCCATGTGCTCGCTATTTAACGCAAGAAGAAATTGATCGTGGCTATGAAGCGGAAACTGGTAACGTAATCATCGAAACCTTTGAAGAACGCGGATTAGATATTTTAGCTATTCCTGGAGTACTACTACATGGTCATGGTCCCTTCACATGGGGAAAAGATGTTCATTCCGCCGTCATGAATAGCGTCGTGTTAGACGAAGTTGCAAAAATGAATTTATTTACTCGAGAATTAAACCGTTTTTCAGAAGAATTGCCTCAACGCATCTTAGATAAACACTATTTACGTAAACATGGAAAAAATGCCTATTACGGTCAAAAGTAATCGTAAACTACTAAACTTATAAATCGAAAAGAGGGAAATTAAATGTCAACGAATAAAGTATTCTGGTTTGTCGTAGGTTCACAGCATCTATATGGAGAAGAAGCGTTAGGAGAAGTAAAAGCAAACGCACAAAGAATGACTGATGCTTTAAATGAAAGCGGAATTTTACCTTACCCACTTGTTCTACAAGATTTAGCGGTTAATGCTGATAAAATCACAAGCATCATGAAAGAAGTCAACTACCGAGATGAAATTGCTGGTGTCATCACATGGATGCACACTTTCTCTCCTGCGAAAATGTGGATTCGCGGAACCAAACTATTACAAAAACCATTGCTTCATTTAGCCACACAATACAATGAAAGTATCCCTTGGGCAACGATTGATATGGACTTTATGAATTTAAACCAAGCGGCTCACGGTGATCGTGAATATGGTTTTATCAACGCTCGTTTGAATAAACAAAATAAGGTGGTTGTAGGATACTGGCAACGAGCATTCGTACAACAGCAAATTGCCGATTGGATGGATGTAGCAGTAGCATATAACGAAAGTTTTAATATTAAGATAGCTCGTTTTGGAGACAATATGCGTAATGTTGGCGTTACAGATGGAGATAAAATTGAAGCACAAATACAATTCGGATGGACAGTTGACTACTTTGCCATTGGAGACCTTGTTCAATACGTGAACGCTGTAACAGAAGAAGAAATTAATGATTTATTTGCCGAATATGAAACACTTTATGATTTTGATTATGGCAACTATAGTAAAGAAGATTGGGAAGCAAGTGTTAAAGTACAAGCAAGCTATGAAATTGCGATTAAGCGTTTCCTTGACGAAGGCGAATACAATGCCTTTACAACTAACTTCGAAGATTTATATGGCATGAAACAGCTTCCTGGTCTTGCTGTCCAACGTTTAATGGCACAAGGCTATGGCTTTGCTGGAGAAGGAGATTGGAAAACAGCTGCACTTGATCGTCTCCTAAAAGTAATGAGCCATAACCAATCAACAGGATTTATGGAAGATTATACGTATGAATTAGCAGAAGGACAAGAAGCAGTACTTCAATCCCATATGCTTGAAGTAGACCCAACTTTAGCAAGCAACAAACCAAAAATTATCGTCTCACCATTAGGCATTGGCAATCGAGAAGACCCAGCTCGTCTAGTATTTGATGGAAAAGCAGGAGACGGAGTAGTTGTTTCCATGGCTGACTTCGGCACACATTATAAACTTTTAATTAATGAAGTTTCTGCATTTGAACCAACTGTTCCAGCACCAAATCTACCAGTAGCTCGTGTACTATGGGACATCAAACCAAACTTCCAAGACGGAGTGAAGGCTTGGATTGAGAATGGCGGCGGTCACCATACAGTAGTATCCCTAAACCTAACAACAGACCAAATCATCACCTACGCAAAACTCGTCGATTTAGATTACGTTGTCATTAAATAAGGGACATGGGGACAGGTCCCTTGTCCCACTTTGTAAAATAAAAGGAACGGTTCTTATGAGTCGAATGATCTCAAAAAGAACCGTTCCTCTGTTTCTTCTTCATTGAATCAACCTATTCCTCCTGGTCCACCGCTGGAATTAACGCGATTGTAATGAACAACTTCTCCTAATTTTTCTGCTTGTTTGTTTTCAACAGGGGCTGTCATGCCAGATTTCTTTTCGAAATATAATACTAACCCTATCATAATGGCTACTGGTGCAAATAAGAATAAAAATATCATTCTAACACCTCCAATTTTATACTATTTAACATACGCTTTTGTCTTGCCATTAGTTTCATTTATTTGGAAAAAGAAAAAGGGACGGTTCTTGTAGGTCAAATGACCTCACAAGAACCGTCCCTCTGTTTCCCACAAAACTTAGATGCTCCTATGCATAACTGCGTAATACCGATGCCATAAACTTTATGCCTTCTATATAGTCGGTTAGGTTTATGTTTTCGTTTGGAGCATGGTTTTGGGAGGTGGCATTGCCTACACCAAATCCAAGGGATGGGATGCCGAATTTTTGACAAAGATTATACATAGGACCTGTTCCAGCTTGTGAGCGCAGGACTTGTGGTTTTTGGTCATAGAACTGCTCAGCAGTGCTTACAACTTTTTCGACAAGTGGATCGGTTAATTCAGTTGTTCCGGCTCTTTGTCCTTTTAACTTAATAACTTCAATGTCACCAAAGCCGTGTTTATCTAAATGCTTGATCAATAGATCGTAAATCTCTTGGGGATCTTGTTCTGATACTAGACGGAAATCAAGTTTGACCTTTGCTATGGAGGGAAGAACCGTTTTAGATCCTTCTGCTGTATATCCAGATTCGATTCCGCAAATCGTACAGGTTGGTTGAAAAATTAATTTTTCTTTTAAAGGAAAGCCAGTTAAATTATTAACATAGCTTTTTAACCCTAAATTTTCTAAATCAGCTGATTCATCAAGCTCCATTTCTTCTGTCAGCTTTCTTTCTTCTTTTGTTAAAGGTTTGACTTTATCATAAAATCCTTCTATTAACACTTCTTCTTTCGTGTTTTTCAACGTAGAAAGCGCCCATACTAGTCTCCAAGCCGGATTTTCCACAATGGCTGCTTTCGCTGAATGCAGGTCAATATTTGCCCCTTTGGCTCTTAACTCTACATATAACATTCCTTTGCAGCCTAAAGTAATCTGTAGTCTTCCATCCATTGTTTTAAAGCCATTTTCCCAAATACATCCATCAGCTTGGATTTTTTCTGGATTATTAGTAATAAACTCATCTAAATGAGGGCTGCCGATCTCTTCCTCTCCTTCTACCAAAAACTTCAGATTAATAGGCAGTTCACCATATACTTCTTGATAAGCATGGACAGCACAGATTCTAGAGAGAAGTGTCCCCTTATTATCCGCTATACCCCTAGCATATATTTTTCCTTCACGGATTTCGGGAGAAAAAGGATCACTTAGCCATTGATCAATCGGGTCTTCTGGCTGGACATCATAATGATTATAAAAAGAAAGAGTCTTCTTCTCCTTGCCACTTTTTATCTCCCCATAGACAACCGGATTTCCTCCTGTTGCCACTAACTCTACTTCCGCTCCTAAGTTTTTCAAATGATTCTCAACCATTTCTGCCGTTTCCTTTATACCACGGTTTTGAGCGGCTACACTTGGCTGCTTGCAAAGATCAAGCAGCCACTTTACATACAGCTCTTTATTATCTTCTATATATTGATAAACTTCTTTCATAGCTGGATTCTCCCTTATACTATTTACCATTTTATTCGTTTCTCTCCAATAAGGAAGACGTCACCTGTTCTACTCCAACTAAGCCTAAAATCGTTAATAGTATTTTTTGCGCACCGATGTGGCCATCTGTCGGATCATAATACTCCTGTAATGTATGGAATCCTCCACCATCACCTCCACCACCAAGGGTTAATGCTGGAATACCTAAATGAATAGGCACATTAGAATCGGTACTACTCGCTTTATCTAAAATCGGTTCAAATCCAAGCGCTGATGTAGCACATCGAGCCGCTTGCACAATCATACTATTTTTATCTTGTGAACCAGCTGGACGATCGCCTACTTTTTCTATCTGCACGCTAACTTGTGCCTCTACATTCCATCGAGCATTTTCTTCTTCCTTCGCTTGCTCCATTAAATGCAAAAATTTACTTTCAATTACTTCGAGCTCTTCTTGAGAATTAGAACGTAAATCTACTAACATTTCGGCTGTTTCAGCAATGGTATTAACAGAAGTACCGCCTTTTATCATGCCAACATTAAATGTTGTCTTTGGTTCAACTGGTGTTTGCAAATCAGAAATTTTAGCAATCGCTCTCCCTAATGCATGAATCGGACTTGGAATACCAAAATTTCCAAAACTATGTCCACCTGGTCCTGTAAACAACACTTTAAATCTTTTGCTTCCTGTACCTAAGTAAGTAATGCGGCTTGGATCTCCTGGCTCGATTGAGATAAATCCATCTATATCTTCGCGATTTTCAAATAACGCTTTCACTCCTCTTAAATCTCCAAGTCCCTCCTCCCCTACTGACGCACCAATGATTAGATCTCCTTCTGTCTTTAACCCAGCTGCAGTGATAGCGCGAATAATGGTTAAGACAACGGCTAGCCCTCTCCCATCATCACAAATTCCTGGAGCATAGATTAAGCCGTTTTCTCGTACCGCCTTTACATTTGTTCCTCTTGGGAAAACAGTATCTAGATGTGCACAAACAACAAGTTTGGGGCCTTTCCCACTTCCGGGCAACACGCCAAAAACATTTCCTACAGCATCTGTAGATACTCCCTGAACACCTAGCTCTACCAATCTCTTTTTATACCACTCTCCTTTTTCATTCTCTTCAAAGGTTGGTGCTTCTATTTCTGTGAGCTCAATTTGTTCCTCTGTGGTTGCATCATTGTCTTCTTTTAAAAACTCTAATGCCTTTTTGACTTGTTCATTCTGGGAAAGCTTTTTATAGACTTGCTCTACTTTTTCCGTAATACCCTCCGTTTTTTGTTCTACATTTTCCATATAAATGAACTCCTCTCCATCATTTCTATTTTTTAATCTTCTTCTCTTTGTTCAATCATATAAATGACAAGCAACAATATGTTTATCATTAACTTGTAATTTCAAAGGTATTTCTTGCTTGCATCTTTCCATTGCAAATGGACATCTTGTATGAAATACACATCCTGTTGGAGGATTCAAAGGAGAAGGTAACTCTCCTTTCAATTGTATTTTTTCTCGCTTCCTTTTTGGATTTGGGATTGGTACAGAAGATAACAAAGCTTTCGTATAAGGATGCAATGGATTTGCAAATAGTTCATCCGTTGTTGCCTCTTCCATCATTTTTCCTAAATACATGACACCAATCCGATCCGAAATATGACGTACCACACTAATATCGTGAGCGATAAACAGATACGTTAATCGATACTCTTCTTGAATTTCTTGCATAAGATTAATAATTTGCGATTGAATGGAAACATCTAAAGCGGAAACAGGCTCATCACAAATGACTAGCTTCGGATTAGCAATAAGGGCTCTTGCCAGTCCAATTCTCTGCCTTTGCCCTCCTGAAAATTCATGGGGATATCGATAATAGTGATCTGCTTGTAAACCGACCTTTCCCATAATATCCATGACCCGATTCGTATGGTCCTTTTTATCACCAATCGAATGAATCAATAGTGGCTCTTCCAATGTGTTTCCAATTCTTTTTCTTGGATTAAGAGAAGAATAAGGATCTTGGAAAACCATTTGGATTTCCTCTCTCATTTTTTTCAATTCTTTTCCTTTTTTCTGAAAAATATCTTGATTTTTATAGATAGCTGAACCTTCAGTTGGATTGGTTAGTCTCATCAATGTTTTGCCTGTTGTACTTTTACCACAGCCAGATTCGCCAACTAATCCATATGTCTCCCCTTCGTATAATCGAAAGGAAACATCATTGACAGCCTTGACATAATTCTTTATCCCTCCTAATTTCCCAAGAGGACTTTTTACAGGATAGTATTTTTTTAATCCTTGTACATCTAACAGGATTTTCTTCTCTTCCTGGTTAGCTTGAAACATTTGCATAACATTCCTCCTCTTGTGCTATTTTTTCATAATGCCAGCATCGAACCTTTTGATTAGCAGAAGTTTCGGTTAAATCTGGTGCCTTTTCTAAACACAACGAATCGGCGTAAGGGCATCTTGGTGCAAATCTACAGCCTACAGGTACCTTATCAAGGGAAGGAACTGTGCCTTCGATTACATGCAATTTTTCGGAACGATCTCCTTCCATTTGCGGAATAGACTTGATTAATCCTTTTGTATAAGGATGAAGCGGCCTTTCAAATAAGCTTTCTACACTCGCCTCTTCTACTATTTGACCTAAATACATAACTACTACTCTATGACAAAGCTCTGCTACCACCCCTAAATCATGGGTAATAAACATGACGCCCATCTCCAGCTTTTGATTAAGCTCACTAATTAAATCCAATATTTGCGCTTGAATCGTCACATCCAAAGCTGTCGTTGGTTCATCAGCGATAAGTAATTTAGGCTGACATGCCAATGTCATAGCAATCATGACTCTTTGCCTCATACCGCCTGATAGATTATGAGGATAATCATGAACCCGCTTTTCCGGTGCTGGTATTCCAGTGAGCTTTAGCATTTCAATTGCTTTCTCATATGCTTCCTTCTTCGTCACATCTTGATGGAGCATAATCGCCTCCGCTATTTGGAAACCGATTGTTAACACAGGATTTAAAGAACTAAGGGGATCTTGAAAAATCATGGAAATATCATTTCCGCGAATCATCTGCATTTTCCTTTTGGAAAGCTTTAATATATCTGTCTCTCCTTCAAAAAAAATCTGTCCTTCATATTTCACGAGATGCTTTTCATCAAAAAGACGCAGAACCGATTGGGAAGTAACACTTTTCCCGCAGCCTGATTCCCCTACTACTCCCACGATTTCCCCTTTATTAATTTGAAAGGAGACACCATCGATAGCGGTCACTTTTCCTCTTTCTGTATAAAAATGGGTTTTTAAGTCTTGCACATCCAATAACGTATCCGAACTCATATCCTTCCCTCCTTACTATCTTCCTTTTTTTCCTTTGCTTACATTAGGATCTAATAAATCTCTTAGACCATCTCCTAATAAATTTAGTCCCAGTACGGATAGAATAATAAGAATCCCTGGAAATACAGTCATCCACCACGCGTTAAAGATAACAATTTTCCCATCATACAATATATTTCCCCAACTTGGGCTCGGGGCTGGAATACCTGCACCTAAAAAGCTTAGTGCTGCTTCTGTAATAATGGCGTCTGCAAAAATAAACGATGCTTGAACAACTAATGGAGAAATCGTATTTGGAGCAATATGCAGAGCGATAATTCTCCAAGTACTTGCTCCCTGGGCTCTAATCGCTTCAATATAAGTTTCTTCTCTTATAACCAATGCCGTAGACCGAACAATTCGAGCTACGTTAGGAATAAAAACAATTACAAGGGCAATGACTACATTTTGCTTTAATGGTCCTAGTGCTGCCACTAAAGCGATGGCCAATAAAACTCCAGGAATCGCCATTAATCCATCACAAATACGCATCAGAATATTATCCAATGTTTTATAATAGCTTGCGAGCAACCCAATAATTAAGCCAATTAAGCAAGCAAAAAAAGCCACCAATGCTCCTATTCCTAAGGAAACCCTTGCGCCGTATGCAATTCGGGAAAGTAAGTCTCTGCCAAAGTTATCTGTTCCAAGTATATGTTCGGCACTTGGTGCTTTCAGACGGTTTTCCACTTGCATTTCATAAGGACCATATGGAACAACGATCGGAGCAATAAGTGCTATTAATGTTAAAAGCGTTAGAATAATTCCCCCTGTTACAATCAGTTTATTTCCAATAATTCTTTGAAAAAGTAAAAGACGTTGCTGCTTTTTTAAATCATTCTTACTTTCGATAAACTTCAAATCCCGCTCTAATACACTCATCGATTCCCCTCCTCTGTTGTTTTTTCGCTAAAGAATATAAATGTTTTTCTCATAAGCTTTTATTGTCTCTCCAATCTCACCCTTGGATCCACGACACCATACAATAAATCGACGATTAAATTAATAATGACGTAGATGAAGGTCACAAATAGCACCACGCCTTGGATAACTGCATAATCTCTTCGTTCGACTGAATTAATAATTAATTGCCCGATTCCCGGAATATTAAAGATGGTTTCTGTTACAACAGCTCCAGCTACTAATGAGCCAAAGGTTTGACCAATAACCGTTAATATAGGAAGAAAGGCATTTCGAAGGGCATGTCTATAAATGATAAGTTTTTCAGTAACTCCTTTAGCTCTTGCAGTTTTTATATAATTGGTATTTAAAGTCTCTAATAAACTAGAGCGAGACATCCGTGAGATTAAAGCTGTATGCATAGCTCCAAGGGAAATGGATGGCAAAATTAAATATTTAAAATGTTCCCATATACCCTCACTTAATGGTCGATATCCTGCTACAGGCAACCATTGCAGCTGAACGCCAACAATCAATACTAAAAACAGTCCTAACAAGAAACTAGGCACACACATTCCCAATAAAGAAATCCCCATTATTGTCTGATCCGTTCCTGTCCCTCGATGCATTGCAGCTAGTATTCCAAGCGGCAAAGAAAAGACAAGCGAAATCACGCCAGCCAATATAGCTACAGATATCGTTGGACCAAGATGACTGGTAATCGCTTCAAGGACAGGCATTTTCATAAAATAAGAAACACCAAAATCACCTTGAACCGCTCCTTTTATCCAGTTAAAATACTGTTCGATGATTGGTAAATCTAATCCCATTTCCATGCGCAATTCCTTAATTTGCTGTTCCGTCGCTTCCTCTCCAAGTAGAACAGCAGCAGGATCTCCAGGTGTTAAGTGAATAATGGAAAAGATGACAATCGATACGACAAATAAAACGGGTATTAAAGAAAACAATCGATTAACAAGATACATTTTCATCTAATTTCCTCCTTTACATTCGATGAAAATCACTACAATTTCTTCATCCCTTTATTTCATTAGATGAAATTCTCTTAAGCGTTTTTTCTTCCCCACTGAAAAATTTCCTTTCAATAGGTTATTAGCTAGAGAGACCCGCTTAAGTAGAGACAGTATGGTAGAAAAATCCCGTCCTATTTAAGCGAGTTATTAAGAAGATCTAGTTTACTGCGTTTTTTTTACGTTCCATAGAATAGGTCCTTGGAATACAGTGAAATCCTCCAATTTATCTGTAGCTGTGATAATACTTGCATAATGTCCAAATAGGGTATAAGGAACATAGTCATTCCACATATAGGATTGCATCTCTGCCCAAAGTTCTTTTGCTTCCTCTTTCGTTGATGCTGTGCGAATCTTTTGCAAAGAATTCGTCATTGTTTCATCATTTGTCCAACCTACATAATCTGGATTAACCACTAATAATTGCGAAGGAGTGGTAACATAGCCAGTACCTACAATTAATAAATCCCAATTTTCTGGATTTGCACGTTTTTCGGTTAATGTTGGCCAATCATACAGTTCAAGTGACACCTTTACTCCCATTTGTTCTAACTGTTCTTTTAATACAACAGAGGAATTGTATTGATGGTCATAATCCCTTGTTGAATAAAGAATAATTTCTTCGCCATTATAGCCAGCATCCTTTAGCATTTGCTTCGCTTTTTCTACATCACCTAAGTTAAAGACTTCTTTCCCCGCATCCGTAGCCCAGTCTTTTTGCTCTGGACTCATATAACCAGGATCCAAATTGTATAAATCTTCACTGCCAAAGCTTGCAAGCATAATAGCATTCGCATTAATGCCTGTATTAATCGCTTTTCTTATCTCAGGATTAGTCATTATTCCTTGTTTTTTGTTATAAGCTACATTTAATGTTCCAGAATCAAATGATGCGAAGGTTTTAAGATTTGGTGTATTTTTTAATTGCTCATAGTTATCAAATGGCATGCTATTGGCAATGTCGTATTCACCTGTTTGAATACCAGCTAGTCTTGTAGAGGAATCTGGAACAATATGATACGTAACATCATCTATATAGACTGTCTTTTTGCCAGATAGACCACTAGTTTCTTCCTCTGATGCTACATAATCAGCAAACTTTTCTAACTTGATGTATTGATCTTGCTTCCATTCCACAAACTTAAGAGGACCTGTACCAATATATTCAGTAACACCATCTTTACCAGCCTCTGCTATTACTTCAGATGGCATGATAGCCGGGAACTGCCCTTTTCCTGCCATAATATCTAAAACATCTGTTACTGCTTCAGCTAGTTTTAATGTGACTGTATACTCATCCACTGCTTCAAATTTTCCTCCACTGAGTAATAATTTTGCTCGAGAGGATTGCTCTAGCCATCTATTCATAGAAGCAACAACATCTTCTGAAGTCATTTCTTTTTCGTTATGAAACTTCATTCCTTTCCTTAGCTTAAATGTATAAGTTAAACCATCTTCACTAGTTTCAATCGATTCTGCCAGCATCGGTACTGCTTGTTGGTCCTCGTTTTGAGTAACCAATGTCTCATATATATTTCTCATTATTTCAATGGCATCAGACGAGGTAGTCAAATGAGCATCAAGTGTTGGCGGCTGCACACTGATAGCAATATTTAAACTCCCTCCATAAGAATCTTCACTTGAAGTTCCTTCAGAGCCTGTGGACTTACTACACCCAACGCTAATCAGTAAAAATAAAACGGAAATAATCATTGCTAACTTTTTCAAAGCCTATTCCCCTCACTTAATTTAGAATTATAAAAAGATTCTGTCTTTTTTAACTGCAGTTGTCTGTTCTTTTAAACGAATTACTCCAACATTTCCTTCGATATCGATGTTTGTGCCGTATGGCTCAGAAAGCTTAGCAAGTCTTTTTAATATATCCTGATTGCCGGATAGAACCGGCCAGCCTCTTTCATACCTCTCTTTACCATAGCCTAATTCTACTGGATAAAGCTTTAGTTCAGCTAATTCGCCTTTTTCCATTGTCCAAACTGGGATGACTGATTCCCAAATTTTATGATTAGTCCCGAATCCTATTGTGTTATTTTTGCTTCTTTTATCTAAGGCATCTGCGACATTATCAGAATGGCTTAATTGATACTTTTCATAAAAGTCTGTTGGTAAATAAGGAACCGTATCATTTTGGAAAATAAAGTTACCCAAGCTATAAAAGATTGGTCGATTTTTATAAATTTCTATTCCTCTTAATACATGAGGTCCATGACCAATGATAGCATGTGCTCCTTCATCAATGCACTTTCGGGCAAATTCTTCCAAAAACTCTGCAGGTAGTTCCTTCTCCCCGTTTCTCATTTCATGTGCATGAATACTAACAATAACATGGCTAGCTTGCCTTTTTGCTTGCTTAATACTTTGTATCATTCGGCTCATATCTCGTTCATCTGGAGCAGTCGATTGACCTTCTTCATTATTTTCTTGGAATAAATATTCCCCAAATGAATAGATTCCATCATTTCTTCTTACAAGAAAACCTTCTTTGATTGATAATTCTTGGGTTGCATTAATATACGTAGTTGAGGCAATTTGCTTTAAAGTGTCCATATTCTCAGGTGTTATCTGGTGGATGGTTTTATAACGTAGTGGATTTATGCCAGGTCTTCCTATCATATCAGGGCGCTGTTCACCTGCCAACCAAGACTCATGAAAGGTTGATGTGGCCGATATCAAGGCAACTCTGCCCATCTCTGTCTCCAAATATCTCGGTTCACTAGCGTAAGCCATATTCTGTCCTGCACCTGCATGGACAAATCCAGACTGATTTAAATATTTTTCTGTTGCTTTTAGGCCATCAATAGAATAATCCAATGTATGATTGTTCGCCCAAGCTAGCGTATTAAATCCATAATTCTTTAAATCTAGCAGCAATTCTGGAGAGCCCATGGCCCAAGTCCCGCCACTTACCGCTCCGGGGATACCTTCATTATGATGTAGCGTTACTTCTAAATTCGTAAACCGAAAATCAGCTTGATTAATAATGTCAGCAATTTCCTTATAAGATTCATTTTTTGCTGGAAGTTTGCGAGTGATAAAGGAATCACCAGTTGCAGCAAATGTAATCGTATCTTGCATTTTTTCTCCCCCTTTGTCTCCTCTTCTTATATTCGGAATATTTCCTTAATTGTTCCTTAAATTAAAGTATAGATAGACAAATTATTAAAGTCAATAATCCATATAAAAAACACTGTTAGATTATCTGACATATAAATTTCTATCCATTCACTATTACAGAATTATTACGGAAATTAGTTTGCTAATCTTTTATTTTTTATAGTATACTCTAGAAAAAATACAGTTGGAGGCACTTATGAAGGCAAAAGCTGGTCTACTAGGGCCAAAAGACTCGGTGCAAAAAATAATGGAAATCGCCTCAGACTTCCATTCTAAACTGGAAGTCATTCCATATATTTACAGCGAACCAATTGAATCAGAAGCAATCGTAGAACAAAATCATCATTTTGTTGATTTTTGGATATGTACAGGATATACCCCTTACTATCTAACGAAGAAATTTCATAATCAGCAATTATTCTATTACCCACGATTTAATCAAGGATCAATCGCAATCATACTGTTAAATATTCTTTATAAAGATAAGAAAAATATTGAGAGAATTAGTATTGATAGTTTTTTTAAACAGCAATTTATCGAGCTTTACCAAGAAAATCATATTTCTTTAGACAAATTACATTTCCTACATAATGTTGGACTTCCATCCAATGAAATTGTGGAATATCATGCTAATCTCTTTCGTACTGGCAAAGTAGATATTTGCATCACTTCCCTGCGATCCGTATATGAAAAACTTGAATCCATGAATATTCCTGTCTACCGTGTTACCGCCACAAAGGAGAATATTCAACAATCTATTAGTGATGGATATGAGAAATGGGAAAAGTTCCATTTCCGTAATTCCCAAATTGCGGTCATGATGATAAAAATCGGAGAAATGATGGACACAGCAGCAAAGGATTCAATATCCTATGATTTACATCGCTTAAATTTAAAGATTCAAAACTCGGTATTAGATTTTGCCGAATCTGTTTCAGGCTCTTTTATCACGACCGGTATCGGAAGCTTTATTATTTTCTCTACAAGAGGCTCTATCGAAAATAATAGCCAAGAGGGAAATTCTCTTCTTTTCCAGATAGAGCTTCTTACAGATTCTAAAGCAAATGTTGGAATTGGCTACGGGGATACTGCTATGATCGCAGAAAAAAATGCAATCCTAGCACTAGAACATGCAGAAGCATATGGTACATATACAGGATTCCTTGTAGATGATAAAGGAAATATAACTGGTCCCCTTCATCAAAATAAGACGATTGGATTTAATTACAGAGTGACAGATGAAGAACTAAGCAATAAACTCAAAAAAGCAGGAGTAACCATCAGCACCTACAATAAGATGGCCTCTATCCAAAAAAACTTAGGGAAGCACGCATTAACCGCTACGGATATATCTGAATGGCTTAAAATGACTCCAAGAAATGCAAGAAGAATCCTGACCAACTTAGAAGAACAGGGACTGGCTAAAATAATCGGTGAAGAAGTTCCTTTGACGAGAGGAAGACCAAGGAAAATTTATCGGATAGGAACATAAATTAAAGGGACGGTTCTTTTGGAGTCGAATGACCACACAAGAACCGTCCCTTTGTCCTTAATACTTAACAACCCCTTTAACTACATTAAACATTGGATAGTTTTCCATAATAAAGGGCATTTCTTCTATTGTAAAACGATGAGAAATAAGGGATTGTACATCGACCACTTTTTTCTCGATTAGATTAATCGCTTCTTCATGGGTATATGGATTGATGAATGAGCCTTTGATAATAAGTTCCTTCGCAAATATATCAAAAGGAGAAATCGATATTTTTGTACTTGGAGAAGATACACCAAATAATAGTACTTGTCCGCCTTTATTTACCGTGTTGAAAGCTATTTCCATCGTGTCCTGTCTACCTACACATTCAATGACAATATCCGCAACTATTTCATCCACATTATCTGGATGAACAACTCTATCAGCACCAAGTCGATATAAATTTTCCCATTTGCTTTCAGCTGGTTCACTAACAATAATGCTATTCACACGCTGATTTTCCACTAATTGCAAAAACAGCTGGCCGATAAAGCCTCCCCCGATAATGAAAACAGTACTCAAAGGAGAAAAATCGATTTTCTTAAATCCATGTAACACACAGCCTAAAGGCTCGACCAGTGCTGCTTCTTCATACGTCATTTCCTTTGGAATCTTGTAGCAATTTGCTTCTGGAACCACGCAATATTCGCCCATTCCTCCATTTCTAGTCACACCGACCGCTTGCAAATTTTCGCATAAATGAGCCTGATTTCTTCGGCAATACGGACAAATCCCACAATAAATATTGGGATCAATCGAAACACGGTCTCCTTTTTTTAAAGTCGAAACCTGTGAACCTACTTCTTCTATTTCCCCTGCTAATTCATGACCAAGGATAATGGGAGGATGGACTGCTGCTGAACCTGGATTCCCATGATAAATATGCTGATCCGTTCCACAAATCCCACAGCTTTTTACCTTAACTAGTACTTCCTTGGAAGATAAAGACTCTACCTTCCACTCTTCTAGTTCTATCTGTTTTGTCCCCTTTAAAACGGCTGCCTTCATTTTGCATGCTCCTCCCTAGTTCTCATTTTTTTCTACAAGCGTTAATGCTTGCTCCAAAACTTGTTCCCCATCCATCTTTCCATAGTATTGGACATTAATATCTTCCATTGGAATGTTTTTACCTTCGATTAGTTCCTTAAATAGCTGTTTTCGATATTTGACTTGTGGAGCTAATAGTATGACATCGACCTTTTTATTTTTTAATGTTAAGTCCACTTCAGGAGCAGATACGGCAAATATATCCGCTTCTATTCCCTTGGATTGTGCTGCTCTTTTCATTTTTGTCATTAATAAACTGGTACTCATGCCTGCAGCACACACTAGCATAATCGTTTTCATCTCTATTTCCTCCTGGCTGATTTCTTTTAAAGAAACCACTTAAATACATTATAAAATGTCCATTCCTGCTTTTTAATCCAATGCTTTTCCGTTAGGAAGCGGAAACGTTTACAATATAAAACGAAAATCAAGGCAATTTCCATTAACTTTCTTGGAATAACTTAATTACTTCGTCAACTGATTGACTTTTAACTATTTTTTGAACGATTGACTTATTTTCGACTACTTCAATCAGTTTTTCATACATGCTATCAAGATCTCCTTTTGGAGCGGATTCGATATTTAAGAGACAGATAAATTGAACCATTTGATTTTCATTCCATGGAATAGGCTGCTTTAACGTACAAATAGTCCAAAAGGTTTTTTCCGTTACTGGCGTCACCGGATGAGGAATAGCAACTAAGTTTCCAAAACTAGTCGGTGCCATTTCTTCTCTTTCCAAAACAAGCTGTTCGTACCCCTCTGTTACGTATCCCTGTTTCGTTAGCTCGTCACATAAGAAGCTAATCACACTTTCCTTGTCCTTCATATCCTGTTGAAGGAATATTCTTTTTGAATCTAAGTAAATCGAGCATCCTTTTTTATGAGCGGGAGATAAATAACCTTTGATATGCTGAATATCTGCCTCTTCTAAAAAAGTATTAACAACTTGTACAGGGACTCCTAATTCTTCTTTAATAGGAATGGTGCTAATTATGAGATCAATGGATGATAAATTGTACTCAGCAAGCTTATAATAGTTGATTGAAGCAACAATCTCTAATTCGTTGGGAAACAAATGCTTTAAACGATAGTAAAGTAATTTCGCACTACCTACGCCAGAAGCACATACAACGATTACTCTTTTTATTTGTTTAGAATTGCTCTTCAGTCTTTCTAGTGCCACACCAATATGTAAAGCAATATACGCTATTTCATCTTCTCCAGGTTCAATCGATAAATATTCTTCCATACACTTACAAGCAACGACAGCCCCTTCAAAAGCACTAGGATATCTCACCTTTATTTCATTTAATAGGGGATTTCGAATGTTCATTTTATATCTTAGGCGATTCATCGCAGGGCGTATATGTAAGGTTAATGCCTGAATAAATTCATTATCCTTCTCAAAATCCCAATTCCATTCATTCTTTAGCCTTTGTAGCATACATTGGACAATATGCCCCACTTCATCAAACTCACTGAACTCTGTTAAACTTTCTTTATGGAGCAGCTTTGTTCCTAATAGATGAACAATGATATAATCAATCTCGGACCGTTCAAAATGAAGCGCTGTATACTTTTCTATCTCTTTAATAATCTCTATTGCTACAATTTTTTCAAATGGATGATCATCAAGTAAATCTTCGCTTACATGCTCAATAATGAAGCCTTCTTCAATTCGTTTGCATGCAATAACAATATGAATGGCTAAATTTTCAAGGGCTATATCGGAAATCTCTATTTTATATTCATTCACTTTTTGGATGATCGTTTCTTTAATTTTTTTATAGAGTACATGATCGATTAGCGGCAAGCGTTCAAAATCGACAAGGACTTCCTTGCGATTAAAGATATAATTGGATAAGCACCGTCTTTTCATATATTCATCGCCTTCCACCTGTGTACCGTAATGGGGACGATTCACTAGCTTTAAATTATATTTCTGCAAAATTCCCTTTACCACTTTCAAATCATTTTGCATCGTTGATTTTGATACATACAGCTCTTCTTCAAAACCTTCTAATTTAATCGATTCCTTTTCCAATAATAGTCTCTTTAATATAAAGACTACTCGATCCTTTTGTTCGGAAAAATTCTGTCCTGCTTCTTTGTTCATTACCCTTATCAATTGGCTAAACTCCTTTGAAAAGAGTTCTTGATCGAAAATGTGAATTTGATATCCTTTTCCACGAAAAGACTCAATGGAAATCCCTAGCCTATGGCACTCTGGCTGAATGAACTTTATATCACTTCGAACGGTACGATCACTTACATTTAGCTCTTTGGCAATCCATTCTGCTGTTATCGGTACATCCGTTTCTTTTAATAATGAAAGTATTTCGATTTGACGATTTGATAACATAGACACTTCTCATTTCCTACTCCCTCATCTTTTTGGTTTATACCTTCATAATACCTATTTATTCTGTCCATTTCTATCTTTCCATATGATAGTCTCCCTGGAATTTAACGGAAATCTACCTATACCTAAAAAAAGCAATGGAGTTCTAACTCGCATTGCTTTTTTAGGCTATCGACTAACTGATTCAGTCACTTCGTCTAATTGTTTTCCATTAGAAGCAATGACGTTTTTAAACCAATTAAAGCTTTTCTTTTTATATCTTTTTAGATCTCGTAAATCTTGTTCTTCTCGATTTACAAAAATAAAGCCATATCGTTTCTTCATCTCGCCCTGAGAACTTAGAAGATCGGTAGCTCCCCATGTTAAGTAGCCAAAAACCTCTACGCCTTCTTCCATTGCGAGCTTCATTTGTTCAATATGTTCTTTTAAATAGGCAATTCGATAATCGTCTTCTACCGTCTTATTCACATCCAGTTCTTCTTGGACACCAATGCCATTTTCAGTGATAAAGATAGGTAAACGATAGCGTGCATACATATCCTTTAAAGCAACTCGAAGTCCAATTGGATCAATGGACCATCCCCACTCATTTGCTTCTAAGTGTGGATTAGGCGTGATGCCAGAAATTAATTGGTCTGATTCTTCTACGTGTTTGACCGTCTGGCTTTGATAATAGCTGATGCTCAAATAATCCACTGTATTTTCTTTTAATAATTCAGCATCTCCCTCTTCAAAAACAGGCATAATCCCTTTCCTTTGAAGGTCACTCGTCACATATGTCGGATATTCTCCATTTGCGAACACATCACAATAGAAATCGATTAAAAGTTCTTTCGCCTTTACGTTTGCTAGTACATCAGCAGGCTTGCAGGAAATCGGATAGGTCGTCATATACGTAATCATGCCTGCCATTTTCCCATCTGGAATGATTTCATGAAGAGCCTTTACTGCTTTCGCATGCGCAATGAATGAATGATGGACAGCTTGATAGCTTAAAGCCTCTCTATTTTCATCGGTTACCTTTACCCCTAAGAGCTGAGGCTGCGTCAAAAATAGATTTTGCTCATTGAATGTTAACCAATACTTTACTTTATTACGGTATCTTTCAAAGACAGTTCTCACATACTTTTCAAAAAGATCAACCACTTTTCGAGAAGCAAAACCGTTATATTTTTCCGCTAATGCCAGTGGAATATCAAAATGGTATAACGTAATAACAGGCTGTATTCCGTTTGCTAAAAACTCATCAAATAAGTCGTCGTAAAATTGTAATCCTTCTTCATTCGGCTCCCCTTCTCCATCTGGAAAGATTCTTGCCCAAGAGATACTTGTACGATATGCATTAAAGCCCAATTCCTTAAATAAGGCAATATCTTCTTTATAACGATGATAAAAATCGACTGCTACTTTCCAATCCGAAAAACCTTCTGGAATTGGCCTTGCATCCACGATAGAAGGGCCTTTTCCGCCTTGATCCCAAGCTCCTTCTGTTTGAAAGGAAGTAACGGCTCCTCCCCATAAAAATCCATCAGGAATGATATTATCTACTTTTTTCGTCATCGTATTTCCTCCTTATGATTGGTTACTTACTATTTACCTGCTCCAATAATTCCACTCTTTGATAAAGGCTGATAAACTCTTCTGCTAGTTCCTTTACTGTGATAGCATTCATTAAATGATCCTGTGCATGAACCATCAAAAGGGATATTTCCGTTTTTTCTCCCCTTACTTCCCCCTGAATTAACTCGGTTTGAATATGGTGGGCTTGGACTAATTCATCCTTCGCCTTTTGTACACTATCCTTGGCTTTTTCAAAGTTATTTTGTTTGGCATACGCAAGAGCTTCCATTGCATAGCTTCTTCCATTCCCACTATGGAGAATCAACGTAAAAATCTGTTGTTCAGAATTCATTTTTATCCCCCGTCATCTTTATCCATATTTTATACATAGCTTACTTATGAACATTTCGTCATCTGATAAAAGAAGGGCTGATCATTTAGCTACAGCCCATTCTATGAAACTTACTTCGCGATTTTTTCCTCTGAGAATTCAGCTTCTTCCTTCAGTTTCTGCTTATCCCATATTCTAAAGAATGGATAGTAAAGAGCTGAAGCTAACAGAACATTGAATAGTTGGAGAGCTGCTCCAGAGATTTTTCCACCAGTTGCTAGAAATCCGCCAATCGGAGCCGGCGTTGTCCATGGAACCATGATTCCTGCTGTTTTTGCTACTAAGCCAAAATCCATCGCTAAGTAGGAAACAGTTACGATAATGACCGGAATAAAGATAAATGGCAGCATCATAATCGGGTTCATGATCATCGGCAATCCAAAAATAATCGGCTCATTAATATTAAAGATTCCAGGTGCAAGGGTTAGTTTTCCTAGCTGTTTGTTTTGTTTACTTTTTGAAGCAAAGAATAGTAATAGCGCTAAACCTAATGTAGTTCCAGAGCCACCGATAGAGTAAAAAATATCCATAAATTGAATGTTTACGATATTAGGAATCTCTTGACCTGCTGTATATGCTACTCTGTTTTGATCCACAAGAGCCAGCCATACTGGAGACATAATTCCCCATACAAGACCTTGTCCATGAATACCTGTTACCCATAATAATTGAGCGATTAGCACAGCACAGATTGCCCCAGCTAAAGATCCACCTAAAAGGGATAATGGTTTTCCTAGCAATTCACCAATAATGTTATGCATATTCTCAAATGGTGTTACTTGAAGAATTAAGCGAATTACCCACATAACTAAGATAGAAATAAATCCTGGCGCTAAGGATGCAAATGATTTTGCAACAGCTGGCGGAACACCATCTGGCATTTTAATAACAAAGTTTTTCTTCACTACAAAACGATAAATTTCAGTCGTTAATAATGCGACAATAATGGCAACGAACATTCCTTTACTGCCTGTAAGAGCTAAAGGTATCCCTGCTACATCATAGGATTTATCCATGCCTTCAGGCGTAAATACGATATTATATGGTGTTACTAGCATAAAACTCGCAAAGGCAACTGCAGCAACAGACAGTGGATCCATCTTATATCGCTCAGCAAGTCTATAAGAAACACCGATTGCTACAAAAATAGCAAGAAGATCAAAGGTAACACCAACAGGATAAAGCAGATTATTTTGCCAGTTTCCCCCAAAGATATTACTCATCAATGTCTCATATCCAGGTATTGGCAAGAAGGCAAGAATTAAAAATAGCGATCCAATGATTACAAGTGGCGTTGTCAATACAATTCCATCTCGGACAGATTGAAGATGTCTTTGCTCTCCAATTTTAGCCATCGTTGGCATAAATTTCTCATCTAGGAATTTTGTTATTCCGTTCATATTGGTTCCTCCTATACTATTATGGGAAATCAATGATATGTTTTATTTTCCCTCTACAAGTGCAATGGCAGTCTTTAAAACTTCTGCCCCGTTACACATTCCATAATGCATCGGATTAATAGAATCCACCGGAATATTCTTTTCAGCAGCAAGCTTTTTCATTTGTGGCAGCATATAACGAACTTGTGGTCCAAGCAACAAGACATCTGCATCATCAATATGTTGTTTGACAGCATCTGCGCCTTCTGCCCAAATTCTATAATTTAAGCCCTGCTCCTTTGCAGCTTGCTCCATTTTTGTTACCAATAAACTTGTAGACATCCCAGCAGCACAGCATAATAATATATTCATAAAAAATTCCTCCTTAAGATTTTCTAAATATTTTCTTATCAAGATTCGTAAAGAATATTATTAGCAATTTCTCTTGATGCTTTTATTCTATTGTAAAAGCGTTTTCATTTGTAGGTATTCTATTTCCGTTGCCCAACGGAAATCGTTAGAGGGAAACAGAGGGACGGTTCTCCTAGTTCCCTTGAATGATGTTCATTCACCAAAGGAATGCAAGAGAACCGTCCCCCTTTTTCAAGAAAAGCTCTAAACGTTTAGTGTCTACTTTATTAACTAATTACTTCTAGAAGATGGTTAATGTCTTCTGTTGAATCAGCATAAAGATGGACATGGTTGTTGGATCTTACCGTGAAATAAACATTGTACATTTTACCAGAGTAGCCATACTTCAGTAAATTTGTGTGTTGTTTTGGACTTAGCTGTACTTGAATAGTAATGGTATTTGGTTGATAGAATCTTGTTTGACCAAAATATGCCTCCTGAATTGGATTTACTTGAACGTTCTTCACAAAACCATCAATATCTGAAATCGTTTGATTATGGGGATCCATTTTCTTTTCTCTCCTTCTTTCTTTTATAGCTTTATCTTACTCTAGTTGTTTGTAAAACGCTTAACATTGCTAACTATTTCACATATTTTTCATAATCACACCAAAAAGAGATAATAAAATCAACATTTTAGGGATTTCTTAACCCCTTTGACAACTAATATGGTTGTTTTTATAATAGAGAAGAATGGAATAATAAAACCTTATTTTTAGGACGTGGATTTTTCTAGAGGGAACTCTATTTTCGCCACACAATTGTCAGAAGACATTTGTGTGGCTTTTTTATGTGTTCAAAGGGAGGAGAAAACAATTTTGAAAAAATGGCAATATGCTTTAATCGTTTTTTTAGGTGGCTGCTGTTATGGAATATTATCGACATTTGTTAAATTCGCATACGCAGCTGGATTTACAGTGGCTGAAGTCACAGGAGCACAATATTTATTTGGAACCTTCATTACTTGGATACTTGTTTTGTTTACAAAAAAGGATAAAATCACCCGTATTCAAGCTATCAAACTACTATTATCCGGCATTCCGTTTGGTTTGACGGGAATCTTTTATTATCAAGCATTGCAAACAATAAATGCATCATTTGCAATTATTCTCCTGTTTCAGTTTGTATGGGTTGGCACGCTTTTTGAACAAATTATTTATAAGAAAAAGCCTACAAAAGAGAAGGTAATAGCAATAATCATTCTCCTGTTTGGCTCTGTCCTTGCAGGAGGTATTTCTTTAGAAGGAGGAAGGAATATTTCCTGGCAAGGTGCTGGATGGGGATTACTCTCTGCATTCACATTTGCTACATTCATTTTTCTTAGTGGATCAGTCGGGAAAAACACCTCTCCCTTACTAAAGAGTGGTCTTCTTTCCGCTGGTGGTGTAATCGTTGTTTTTCTAGTGTTTCCACCTGTTTACTTAGTTGATCTGCCTACTTTAATAGGGGTAGCACCATATGGATTACTGCTCGGACTTTTTGGAGCAGTTCTCCCGCCTCTTCTTTATTCCATTGGAATGCCAAAAATCGGACCAGGACTTGGCACCATCTTAACAGCATCAGAGCTTCCAGTAGCTGTCTCCATGTCTGCGCTAGTTTTGGGAGAACCTGTCAACATATCACAATGGATTGGTGTGGCACTAATATTAGGGGGAATTGCATTTAGTAATGTTCAGCTTTCAAAGGCTAAAATGTTGGTAGAATATTAACATACTATATGGAGAGACGGTTCTTGTGAGATTACAAGAACCGTCCCTTTGTTTTCTGTAAAAAACGATGGGTAAAGCCTTCTTTATGAAAAGCCAACCACCCTAAATTATTTTTCGTATCAATCATCGAACCATTCGGCAAAACATGATGGGAGATTATTTCTTTCCATAGATATGCAGAAGTTGCTTCCTTTTCATGAATGACATAATCATGTCCGCAATAGCGCGACAGCTTCTTCTCCTCCTTTGCTCGACTATGTCTAAGCAGGAGCAGACTTTTTAAAGCAATTCCTGATACCCCATCAAAAGACTGATTTTTTATTGGGCTACTTGTAAATTGATAAATAGTACGCGTTTCTTCATGTTGAAAATACACCTCCGCTTGAATGGAAGAGGCCATATGAGCATCTCCGGATAAGATAATACAGTGACTTGGATTCCATTCTGCTATTTGTTGATGGAAAAAGGAAAATCCTCTTCCGTTGAATTTCCACCATTCCAAATCTAAACTCCTTTGCAGTGATGGTAGAATATTAGTAAGTGGCATTACATAATTTTTCAAAAAAGATTCAATTAAATGAACGCCGTATAATGGAGTAGCAGAGATTATTACTAATGGAGTTTGCGTTTGCCAGCCATTTGCAAATAATAAATCCGATAAATGCTTCCATTCTTTCTTCCGTATTAAATTAGGACCATTCGTCCGTTGCTTAAGCATATTTCCAACAATATAAGTTCGTTCTGCTGGATAGGCACGTTGGGTTCTTGTATCTAATACGAGGATTCGGGGATTGGTTGGTGCAACATAGCTCCAAGAATGAAAGGATAATAGTGTGTGGAGCCACTCTTCATATGCTGTTGTGTTTGCCTTTAATCTTTTTGAATAATTGCCTATTTTGGTGAAGAAAGTTAGAGGAAAAGCAGCAGGATCATTGCCCCATCCTTGAAAAGCCCAATAGGCGGTTAAAGCATTGGCGATGACATGATTTCCGAGCGGCGAAACGGCCACTTTTTCCCGCCATTCTTTTGTAATATTCCAATCATCTGTTACATCATGGTCATCAAATATCATATAGGTTGGAATATTGGCTAATAAACGGCGTACCTTTGGAAGACTTTGCTGGAATGTTTCTGTTTCTTTTTGTTGCTCCGTGTATTCTTTTTTTAACGTGGTTATTTTTCTTTCATACTCCTCTTCCTCTATATCCATATAAATTTGATTATCTACTAAATAATCATCAAAATCTTTTAAATATCCCTCTTTCCTTGCCATTTCCCAAATTTCCGGATTCCAGCTCAAGCTATACATGGCTGCATACTCCCCAAGTGTCAAAAGGTGATTGTCGCCTTTTCTCGAAGTAAACTGACAGTATTTTTTGATGATTTCTTGTCTCCCATTTATTTGGTTGATAGCTGCTGGAAGGGCTTTATTTTTAAGGTCTTTACATAATTCTTTTAATGGTTCTTCCTTCCCCATCAAGTGATTACCCAATAGGGACAAAAAGGGAGCGATTGGTGCAGGGACATCATCTGCATAAATCTGATCACCGGTTAGAAAAAGTGCACTTGGTCTTTTCTCCAAATGAAAATAATACTCCTGCAGTTTTTCATCCCCTAAACATAATGCATCCGCTCCTATTCCATGCAGCTTGCGGCAGGAGCCATATAAGATATTTTTTTCATCAGTCGCTGGAATAAAAAAGGTGGGATAGTGTAGGTTTCCATAGCAGATAGAGGCTGGACTATTTGGGGACAATAATTCAAAATCGCTTAAATCATAGATTTTATTACCTTTTTTAAATTCAATATTATATCCTAATAAAGTTTGAGCGGGAAAGCTTTCTGATTGTGGCTGGATTTTGATTAAATAGATATATAAATTTTTTCCTAATTGAACTATTTGTGTATCAGATTGGATTACAAGTGGTTGATAATTATATTCCTCTGGTGTTTCTTGATTTCCTTGAATCGTATAAAGCTTGACGCTTAATTGATATTTTTGGCTTAATGCTATCCAAAGATAAGCTGAATCATTTTCCACCCTGCGCACTATTGGTCCAGATAAAATGACCGGCAGATTCATCATTACCACCATCCATTTCCTGTTCTCTTCCAGCTTATTCGGAAAAAGGAGAGGATATGTGTGGGACATGGGGTCAGGTTCCTTGTCCCACTTTGGTACCGGCCCTTGATTGAAGTATCTACCGTCCTTTGTTATGATGGGGATAGTAACCTTATTTTAATAATAATGGAGGAAAATTCCGTGAACGATAATCAGACAAATGAGCAAGAAGGCAAAAAGAAAATTAGCCTACAAGAAGCAATGAAGCAACAGTTAGCAAATAAAGCACAAGCACAAGGCGGAAAAGCAAGTTTGAGCGGCAATCAAAAAACGAAGAAAATGAAAAGCCAGCTGACGAAAAAGCCAAATAATCAAAGAAAACGCATGGGTGTATAATGAAGAACGGTCAAAATAGGAAAGACATCTCTCCAGGCGTTCCTGTTGAAATTGTCCTAAAGCAAGACCAAAGAACAGGGAAGCGAACAGAAGGCATTGTAAAAGATATTTTAACAAAGTCTCCATTTCATCCTCATGGAATTAAGGTTCGCCTAGAAGATGGACAGGTAGGACGGGTGCAGTTGATTAAAGAATGATAATCAAAAAAGGACGATCTCAGTATAAAACTTATACCCTGGTCGTCCTTTTTTCTCTTTTAGGCTTAGCCTTCTTTTTTGGAAGGTCGCACTATATCAAATGCACAAACTTATGAGTTTTTTTCTTTTTGTGGTTTCTAACACTTAGATTTTCGTATTTACTAAATTTCTTTTACAATCTCTTTTCTGTTTGGAGCAAGAGGCGGTTGTTCTAACCATTTATTTTGTACCATAATATTAAACCATTTCTTTGTTACCATAAGATTTTTTAGAATAGTACCCTCATATGCGGTTACAAGATCTGTACGCATAGCTGATGAAAGTCCTCCCCCATGATAGTTTTGTGCTGCTTGAAACAAGAATCCGATATGATACATCATTAATTTATCGGAAAAAGGCGAGTCCGTTGAAGTCGTCACTTCTGTTTCCCACGATTTCGGAACTGGTAAATTATCGGATTGCATTATTTTTGAAAATGTTTTTATTTGACCATCCGCCGTGTTTTGGGAATCCGTTAAAAACTTTCTTACTTCTTTTGTTTGAGCGACCTGACTAAATGCGATAGAAAGGGTTTTAGACATAATGCTTTTTTTAAGATTGAATGAAATGCTAATGATTTCTGTTGCTGATAATTTTCTTCCTTTTCCGAAAAATCCATCAGTGAAATCTTTACTAGAAATAAATTCAGGGTTTTTAGCTGGATAAAATAAAGGGTCTCTTTGAAAACTTCCCTTCTCCAGCAATAACTCAATTGTTTGGTGGTACATCTTTTTTGCATCGTTGTCACAAGAATCGTAAAATTCCCGTAAATCTTTTCTCACAGAAACAGATAATGCAGTAGTGTGACCTAACAAACCATGTAATGTCATGATATGTAAATAATTCAAGCAAAATATATCTGTGAACAATCTCTGTTTCCCTTTAAAGAGATCCGTTTCAGTAAATCCTATTGGAACCGGAAACCCCTCGTTCTCCATAAAAGCTGCAAGTTGTTTCTTTTGTTTCGCAAACGTCTTAATAGCATCCGCAAAAATAGCTTTAATGGACTCGTCCTCAACAATGGAGTGCATATATCTATTTACAATATCCACGGCTGTTCCATTTATATACTCTCCCCAAAGCGTTCCTATTTCAGAAGATGTGAGTTTTGATTTAGCATCATCCATATTATCACCTCTTGGATATTATTGACCAATTCAGTATATAGTATGAATATCTATGAAAAATAAGTGAGGCTTCAGTAAACTAATTTATCTTTATGCTGAAAAGGAGGAAACACTGCAAAGAAAAATACATGAAAAGACATGTTTCGGAATGATGGGATGGAATTAATCTACAAATCAGCAACCTTAAAAATTATATATGGGAGGATGATAAACGATGCTTTTTCAATAATCTCAGACGGTTCTTCCGCTTCCACCTGTTTCCATCCACATAAAAAGGGAAGCATAAGACCGAACCAGCCCTATGCTTCCCAATCATTCCTATTTAAATAATAAAACCTTACCTACAGTACCATCACTGCTTTCGCCAACTATGCGAATTTTCAATCCAGTAGTAGGAATATTACGTCCTGCTTCGATATTTCCTGGGTTACTGTAGTCTGCACTATCGTCAAATAGTGGTGTTCTCTTTGTAAAGTTATCCTTTAATGTTGTGCCATTAATAGTAGAGTAATCTAACAGCATTTTGCTTGATTTACCTAAACTAAAGGCTGCATCATTTAATTGATAACGTGTAGTTCCAACGACTCCATCGCTCCAGTAATTAGTATGCTGATCAGCATCGACTACCCCTAAATAACCGTCTCCTGGGTGAATTCCTGTCCAGTTATCACCATATGCTTCATCTACGTACCAAACAACAAGACCTGGATCGTAGCTCATTAAGCTAGCACCGCGACGAATATGAGCGAGCCCTTCATCTACTCCATTTTGGGATCTCCATTCTAATAAATAATAATGTTTAGAATAGAACTTTCCTTCATCTTTCTTAAAACCAGCTAAAGTAAAGGCAGAATCACCTTCCACATCGTCTGTTACTACTTCTGATCCATCAACCGTTACTTTAATATCATCCACATAGAAACCTGGATTTGCAACCGCAACATCTGTCCAATAATTAAATTCTACTTCTACTTTTTGACCAGCATATGCACTTAAATCAAAGGCTGCATCCACCCATTCCCCATTTGTACTTCCTGTAATTCCGTTACCTGGGTTTTGGTCATTTGGATTTTCTGTTGTGGTAATATTTCCTTTAATAGACTCTCCATTTACTTTAACAGACGCATAATCCCAATCCACTTCAATATCATACCAAGTTTTAAAACTTAACTCAGCACTAGTTGCATTCGTTAGGTCTACAGTTGTTTTCATAGAGTTATCTAAATTATTTCCACTGCCACCAAAATATTCGTATTGTCCACTTGCTGGTGTGTTCACATTTGTTACTTTATCAGGAAGATTAACACGAACTGCATCATTATTGGTTCCTTTTGTTACCGCTTCGTCTAATAAAAGCTCTGTTCCACTACTTGTAATATCTTCCACATTCAAAGTTGTACCGCTTAACCAATCACCTCCGTGTGCTCCTTGTAAAAATTCCTTCGCATAAGCACTAAATCCACTTGGCTCTGTTCCAGGAACATCCCCAGCCCAGCTGCCGCTTGCCATGATGGACCAATAAGCTACAGCTTCACCGCCACCAGAATATTGCGTATCATACTCATCAGGCAATCCTAAATCATGGCCATATTCATGAGCAAATACCCCAGCCGCTCCATCTTCCGGTTCAATTGTGTAGTCATATGCACCAAGTAAACCACCAAAACGATCACTATTAGAAGTGCCACCTGGTACTGCAACTAGGTTACCTAAATTCCAGCGATGGGACCAAATAGCATCTCCACCTAAGGCACCGCCACCTGCTTCTTCCCCAACACCTGCATGGATAACCATTAAGTGATCAATGATGCCATCTGGCTCATTATAAACACCGTCACCATCATAATCATCACGATCCCACACATCATATTCACTTAAATCTACATTAGGATCTTGCCCAGCTTTTGTTAATGCTTCATAGACTAGCTGGCGAGGACGTGCATCACTATCCTCTGGTCCAGGATAATTTCCTCCATAATAAGATGCTTCGTGATCAGCTGTATACCATCCAGCAACTTCCCCAGCTACCGTATAGCTTCCACCAGATTGCTCTTCATAATATTGTTTCATCGAGACAAGGTTTTCACCATTCGGACCTTCATAGCCATCTTCTCCAAAAATCATATCTTGAAAATGTTCATGTGTGTAATCTTCATAGAACATATCTGTTTCATTTTTTGTAATAGAGCTTTTTTCATAATCTGGGAATTCTATAGCTAAAACGAGTACTTTATCTTCACGAACTTCCCCGTTATAGGCTTCTTTTTCTACAGAATCAACCTTATTTTTCTTTGCCTGTCCTAATTTATTTCCCTTTCCTTTTTGAAGACTATTCGTAGTTTCTTTTTCTCCATTTGTCTCTAATTCAGCTAAAGCTTTCGGCAATTTATCCTTTGTTTCTTTTTTAGCACCTTCCGCTTTACCCTTTAAATATTGTTGTAAAGCTTCTTCCGCTTCTTTAGAACTTGCATCCTTCGCTAATTTCCCTTCTTTTTTCAGCATCTCAATGAGCCTCTCATCATTTGCAATGCCTAAATCAATGGGAGCTCCTCCATAATTCGAAACAACTTCTTTATATGCCGCCTCTGCAGCAGCTTTCTCAGGAGGGCCATATAACCCAAGTGAGAGCGTACTAATTCCAAGTACCGCAGCCAATGCTGTTTGTTTAAGCTTCTTCTTAACCACCAACAAATCCCCCTCTAATTCAAATATGTAATTACTACAAAATTAAATATTCTAAATTAATATTCAATTATCCTTTTCACTTTTTTAAAATAGTACTTTTATATCAGAAAATTTTCTATTTTTAAAATTTTATTTTATATTACATACTACCTTCAGCACTTTTCCAGGTAGATTATAAGTGTATTAGTCATTCTCCTAAGGGTTTCCTTTCATAAATCACCAGTTATTAATAATCTCGTCATTCGCTTTAATATTTAATAAGCTTATTTTGCATCTCAAACTATATGAAAATATTAATGAGAATGATAGATACTATAGTGAAAAAGGAAGTAGTTGTTGAAGAGGGGAGTAAACTACTGGTGATAAAAAGCTTTTTCAAAAAACATTTAGCAAAACTAAGATATTCCTAGAAAGTCAAAAAAGTAAGCAGGAGAACTTCCCCCCTGCTTGTGATACTGCCATTCTATTTGGCACTATATTCAATTTGAAGTGTCATATAATCATAAGGCTTTATCAAGGATTCTCTATTAATTTCCTCTTCTAAAGCATTCATTATTTTAGCATTTGCTATCAAACTATCATCCACTTTCACTTCATTCGAAGTCGGATTTGCTAAACGAATAACAAATGCATTTGCATGTCGATAGGATGGATAAATTGCAGATACAATTAAATGCTCAGGTAATTCAAGTAGTGAAAACACAGATGATAATGGCTCTATTTTTCTTTGTGGCCATATTTTATTATCTAACCGATTAATAAATACATTTAGCAATTGTTTTTGATAGGATATAGACGGATTTAATCTATCATAAGATATTTTTGCTGTCTCCATTTCATTAAATGGTTGCCCTACTACACGAATTGCAAATGTGAATTGGTTAATCCCGAGCTCTTGAGCCAATGGAGTCGGCATCATAATATGCCCTTCATTAGTCGTATCCCCAGATGCTCTACCTGGTCTCCAAGCTAAGTTTGGCTTACCTAGTTGCCCAGTAGTTGCCATAAGTGTAATAAATAATTTATTTTTAACTCGCTCATATTCTCTTAGCCCATCCGCATAAACCGTAATATGATGTCCTTCATCCTCAACTGTCACACTTTTATCGAATATCTCTAGGTTTACAGGTTTTTCAACATATTTTTTTTGCCAATCTTCTGGAATAAAGTCAGGTTTATTTCTAACAAAACCATTTTGAATTTGAGCAATAGATGTCTCATCCTCATTTCTCACATCAATTTGTAATCTTAAACGATGCGATAAAACTTGGTTGTTCACCCTTATTTTCCCCTCAATTAAATCATCATCCCCTTTTTTGATGATTAATTCTAATTCAAAACTTAATTCACCAGTTTGAGGATTGGGGGATAGTCTATCTTCTAAATCATATGGAATCTCTATTACACCATAAAGCATCAAGGATTGTTTTGTAGAGTCTTCAAATGCCTTCGCTTCTTTATAATAGAGATCAATCTCTTTGTCACCAGCTAACGGAGAGTAATCATAAGTATCACCGTCATTTGCTGCATCGACTAATTTGACAAAATCTTTAAATAATAAACCAGTGGTTGTTTCAAGTGTTAATTCGTTATTTTCATATCTCAACTTGTAAACATCATTTTGAATACATGTAGTATTTACTTCCTGTTTTTCCTCTAACGCCTGAGTGCTTTCCGAAAATTCAATCACTTTATACCCAAGCCCAGGTAATTCAACGTTAATACACACATCTAATTCATAGTAAGAAGGCTCATCAAAATAATCAAACCCAGTTGCGACTAACTTCATAATATTCTTACGCTCTGGATAATAGACTTCTTTAACAATTACTGCTTGCTCACTTTCTTTAAAAGCAATATTTTTACTACGGGTAACAATGTGAACCACTTTCTCCCCTGTAAATGGTTTTGGATCTGTATTAAAAATTAATACTTGATTTGGTTTTAAATCGAGCCTATCAGCAATTTTTTTCGCTATTAAATTCTCTAGTCCATCTGCTATTTCATTAGCCTCTTTAATACGATGAAAAATGTCTTCCGCTACATTATCTGACACACAGCCCCCAATACTATCATGTGCTTGATTTTCAAGCACTTTTTTCCATAATCTTTGAAGGAGTCCATTGCTAATTTCTATATTATTTTTTTTAGCAATAACCATTAATGGTTCGATTCTCCGCAATATCTTTTGTTCTAATTTAAAATTTTCTAGCTTCATTTGCGTACGAACAGAGCCTATTGAGCGATGTGCTCTAGAATAAACAGGTTCCCTCAACTCTCCTTGATACTTAGGTAAGTTCTCCTTCTTACGAATAGTATCAACATAGGTTGGATAATCACTAATCACATTCTCATAGTTACTTACCTCGTTTAAAGCCTCTACCACTTTATCAAAGTCACGGACAATGTTTTTCTGATCAATTCCTGAAGGGATTAAAATATCTTGATTATCACCGTGTTCTTGAAGAAATGTAATGGATGGATCCAACTTTTCTTTAACAAACGCTTCAATATTTTCTTGCGCTTCTACCGTCATCAACCCTGTCATATAGCCAAAAGGGAAATTCATGGCATAAACAAAGCGATCCCCTAATCCTTTCCAAACGAAATATGGCGATTCTACCAACTTTTCAAAATTAATGCCTCTCCAACACATAAAGTTATCTATTCCTACTTGATTTAGTAATGTAGGTATTTGTGCATTAAATCCAAATGTATCAGGTAAATAACCAACCATCATTGGTTCACCATATTTTTTCATCGTATCATTTATCCCAATAATCAAATTTCTAAGAATAGATTCCGCATCTACTAATAGTGCATCAGTTTGAGTAAACCATGGACCGATAAATAACCTCTCTTCTGCGACAAGTTTCTGAATAACAGGTAACTTATCAGGATTTAATTCAATATACTCATCAACAATAGAAGATTGGCCATCCAAGCAAAAGTTCACATTTGGATTGCTTTCAAGTTCATCTAATACTTCTGTAAAAACTTGATCACTTAAGACTTTTGCATCTTCAGTTGTAAAATACCATTCTCTATCCCAATGTGTATGCTGTACAATATATGATTTTGTCATAAAAGCTCTCCCACACTCTCTTCTATAATTAGATATTAGCTTGATGTTGTTGTTCTTTCTTTCTAAACTTCATCAACTTAAGCCCATTCACCATCAACGCAGTAATTAAACCACCTACTAAAATAGCAATACAGTATAAGAAAATATTAGATGTAAAAGGAATCGCCATAAAGGTTGCAAGCATTGTTTCTTGTGTCACTCCAAATGCACCGTTTATTGCACATCCTGCCGCAGTACCAACGATAATACTTGGTATCACACGTAATGGATCAGCAACCGCAAATGGAATCGTTCCCTCCGTAATACCGACAATTCCCATAATCATGGCCGTTTTTCCGTTATCTCGTTCACTCTCTGAATATAGTTTTTTATTTAGCAAGGTCGCTAAAAACATACCGAATGGTGGAATAGCAATAGCGAGTAGCATTGCAGTACTAGCTGCATAGCCACCTGAGGTAAAGGAGGCTACACCAAATGCATAAGCGATTTTGTTTACCGGTCCACCCATATCAAATGCCATCATTGCACCAAGAATAGCAGCTAATATTGCAGCGTTTGCACCGGACATACCATTTAACCACTCAGTTAGTGCTTCCGTTAATGCAGTAATAGGGGTGCCTAAGATATACCAAAAAATAAGTCCAACAACTGCCGTTGCAACAAAAGGAATAATAATTAACGATTTTAAGCTCATAATTTGTGCAGGAACTGGGATTTTCTTCAAAGCATTAACTAAGTAACCTACTGCAAGTCCTGCAATCATACCGCCAATGAATCCAGTGCCCATTTCATTCGCAATCATCCCACAAATAAACGCAGGGGCTAAGCCGGGACGATCAGCAATTGCATATGCGATGTAACCAGCAATCATCGGTACAATAAATTGTAGTCCAGTCTGACCAATCATACGAATAACGCCCCAGAATGTATCGGTTTGATCCCATACATTTGTACCTCCAAAAATTACTGCAATGGAAGTGAGTAATCCGGCTGCTGTTACAAGGGGTATCATATAGGATACGCCACTTTGAAAATAATTTAGCATTTCTTTACCCAATTTTTTCAAGCTCATTTTTCCATCCTCCTCGTTGATTTATGAAAACCCTTTTATTTTTGACCAAGTTCTATCGCCTTTTGAATAGTCGTGGCTCCATCTTTCACAACTTCAGAAGTACCTACTTCAATAATTTTTTTCCCATTAAAACGATCCCGTTCAGCTACATTAGTGTCCACCGCAAAAATAACTGCATCCGCTTCTTCAATTTCTTGTGGTTTAAGTTTATTTTCAATTCCCATAGCACCTTGTGTTTCTACTTTAATAGTTACTCCATTCTTTTTCGCATATTTTTCAAGGTTTGCTTTCGCCATATACGTATGAGCAATACCTGCAATACAAGCTGTTACAGCTACTAATTTTGTCATTTTTTATTCCTCCTAAATTTCACTCAAGTTTACTTTTCTAAAAATGATAAAACATCATACAAAGCATCCACACTGTCCGCTTCTTTGATACTTTCCACAAAATCATCATCCATCAATTTACCCGACAAATCTGCTAATAGCCTTAAGTGTGCGTCTCCTTTATCTTGATCCTTAATTGCCAACAAAAACACTATAGTTACTAGTGTTCCATCAAGCGAATCCCATTCTACTGGTTGCTGTAGGCGTGCAACAGCAACAGTAGATTCTTCAACTGCGCCACTTTTCCCATGTGGAATAGCTAAGTTATTACCAATTCCAGTAGTCATTTGTTGTTCTCGATCAATTACATCTTTTATGAAGATTTCTAGATTTGAGACATAGTTATTGTTAAATAATAGATTCGCTAATTTCTCAATCACTTCTTCTTTACTGTTAGCTACTAAATCTAACGTAATATTATCTTTATGAATCTTTTGTTTTGTCGTCATAAGCTTATCTCCTTCAAAAGTGATTGAATGTCATTTTCATCCCGAGCAGCCACTAATCGCTTCATAACAGAATAATTAGAGACCAGTTCATTAAAATAGGCATAAACCTCATTAATGGAATCCTTAACTGTTCGATTAAGCGCAAAGAAAAATACAATGTGTACTTTTTCATCTCCCCAAGCAATACCTGTTGAATTGATATAAATTGATATACTTGGCTGCACATTGTAATCTACTTCTGCATGTGGCATTGCAAAGATCCCCATAGCCGTTGATGACAAATTTTCACGCTTTAATGCACTTTCGAATACACCATCTCTTGCATACCCTAGCTGAATGAGCTGGTTACTAATTGTTTGCAATACCGACTCCATTGTTTCCACATCTTCTGAGAAGAAAAGCAACTCTTGTTTTATTAATTCACGAAAAGCAATATAAGAACGTTCAAATTTATTTCCTACTTGTTCTTCGACTAGCTTAATGTCATGTTCTGTCATTAACGGACTTACGACAACAACCGGAACAGGACTATTTTCAATTGGGATTGTGCTAATAATTAGTTCTTCCGATAGATCTGTATGTTGTAACTCTCTAAGTGACAATACCTTTGTTATCATTAGCTTTTTTGAAAATGTTTTCTTTAAGCGTTGCTCCAATAGCTTTGATGTCCCATATCCACTACTACAGACGAGCACCACTTTCTTGACGATTGCTGGTTCTCGATCAAAGAAAGCCTGAATATGCAATGTAATATACGCTATTTCGTCATCATTGAGATGAATTTTGAATACCTTTTCTAATTCGCCAGTTAATTCAACGGCAACTTCAAAAGAACGTTGGAAAGTTGTACGGATTTTATCTGTATATGGATTGTAGATATTTAGCCCTAGCTGCAATCGTTTTACTGCAGCATTTAAATGCACAATAAGATTCTTAATTAATTCTTGATCAGGATGATACGTATCTAGCGTTTCTATAATCAAGCTCCTTAATTGTGTGCTAAGATCTAATACATCAACATTAGCGGCAGCTTTACTATTTAAAGTGTTTTTCTCAATTGCTGAAATGTGAATATTTATATACTCTTGTTCATATTTTGGAATGTTGATATGAAAAACTTCTTCTAATTCGTTTATCAGCAATATCGAACTTGATAATAACGTTTCTTCCTCTTCGATTGGCTTATCAATATAAAAGTCTTGCTTAATTCTTTCTATAGCTATTACTAAATGAATTGCAAGAGATTGATATTCATAATCTGTGACATTCAAACCCGATTTCTCAATAAAATTATTTAGAATATCAGCAACCTTATCTAAAGTGTTGAAATTGATAAAATCCTTAGTTCCAGCCGACATAATAATATTGAGCTTTAGGCTTTGTTTCTTTTTTTTAGTTGCCCTTACACCACCCCAATAGTAATTAATAACATTTGACATTAATTTTCTTCTATCATTTTCATTTGCCTTTAGCTTTAAGCCATTACGGTTACTGATAATTTCCAAATTATTTTTGGCAAATGTCTTTCTCACCTCACGCATGGTATGCTCCATTGTTGTTCTACTTACATGAAGCTTATCAGCTAAATCTTGAATCTTAACATATCCATTGCTATTCAATAGTTGAGAATAAACAAACATTTCTCTGTCTTCGATCGAATCCACAGGTTTCATATTCAAATGATTCAATAATTGTTTGATTTCTTCTTTTTCTCCAATTATTGTGACACCTTCACGTGGCTTAATAGATAAGGATAAATTTGTTTGCATCAAAATATCCTGAACGTCTTCAAGATATTTGCGCACTGTTTTGGTTGAAACATTCATCATTGCAGCAATTTCATTGTGAGTCGTAATTCCCTTGTCTAAAATATATTGAATGATTTTCATATATTTATCCTCATAAGCCTGCTTCATATTATCACCTCATCTGAATACGGTTTCATTATATCTTACTACTACTTACCTTCCATACAGCATCTTTTACCTTTTTAATGTGGAAATTAAGAGAGGGGAAACGTTATCATTTTCATCCCGCCATTTTTTTATTTCAATAGATTACTGGAATAAACATTATCAATAAATATATCAGAGACTATCTTCCTATTATAGACTGCCTCCTATACATAAGTCCTATATCTTCCACGAATCTCCGCATTGAATGCTCAAACTTACCTTTTGATGTCAACTGAAATCTGGCATACTTCATATATCTAATATTGCATCAATTAATCTCTTAAGATTTCTATACAGTGTCACCACCCAGAGCATAAAAAAAGAAACCGTAATGGTTCCTTTTCTGTTAACAAATTCAAGTAAAGTAATTATTTTCTTTAACGTCTGTGATGGGACAAGGAACCTGACCCCCATGTCCCATCCTCACTTCAACCCCGTCAACGTAATCCCCTTAATAATATGACGCTGGAAGATTAGGAATACGATGATAAGTGGTACGACTGCAATAGTTGCGCCGGCCATGACAATTTCCCAGTAGGTTTGGTTTTCTCCTGAGAAAAAGGCAAGTCCGACTGGCAGTGTACGCATTTCTTCTGTTTCGATGACGATAAGTGGCCATAGATACGCATTCCAGTTTCCTAGGAAAGTGAAAATACAAAGTGCTGATAAGGCTGGATAAACCTGTGGGATGGCGATTTGAAAGAAAATCTTGAATTCATTTAAGCCATCAATTCTTGCTGCATCAAGCAAATCATCTGGGATGGATTCCATAAACTGCTTCATCAGAAAAATACCAAATGCTGATATGACGCCTGGAAACATAATTCCCCAGTAGGTGTCGACCCATCCTAAATCGGTAGACATAATATACCAAGGAATAATAAGCATTTCGGTCGGAATCATAAGGGAACTTAAGATGAATAAAAAGATAATATTTTTCCCAACAAACGAAAATTTAGCGATAACATACCCAACAAGGGTGTCAAATAAAGCAACGCTTAAGGTAGTAATAATCGCAACGATAAAGCTATTCAAGAACCATTTATTAAATAAAGTATCCACCATGATTTTTCGGTAATTATCTAAGGTAGGGTGGTCGGCGAGTAGTTTTAATCCATATACTTCCGATGGTGGCTTAAAGGACGTTGATACCATCCAAATAAATGGAAACAACATAAAAATAGCACCAACGATTAATAAAAAATAGACAATCGATTTTTTAAAGTATCTTCTTTTTTTCAAGACATCACCCCCATAACGTACTAGTATTCAAATTTCTTCGTTAATACCTTCATTTGAATGATGGTAATGATCAAAATAATGATAAATAATAGAACAGTTGCCGCAGAAGCTAAGCCCATGTCAAAATGCTGGAAGGCTAATTCATATATATAAAGAACAACCGATATCGTCGAATTCAGTGGACCACCCTGTGTCATATTTTGGACTTGGGTAAAAGTTTGTAAGAAGCTAATACTTCCGATGACTGCGGAAAATACGATTGTCGGATTTAATAATGGCAAGGTAATATGAATAAATTTATTCCAGCTGTTTGCTCCATCTATTTCTGCTGCTTCATAGAACATTTTTGGGATATTTTCAAGGCCAGCTAAGAAAATAATCATTTGGAAGCCTAATCCTTGCCATATCATCGTTAAGATAATAATATAAATCGCTTGATCCGGCGATTTTAGAAAAAGCTGTGCTTCAAATCCCAGTTTCATCAAGATATCATTTACAATTCCGTTGTTCATCAGAATCCATTTAAAAACCCAGCTTACAGCGACAATGCTTGTCACATAGGGGATAAAATAAATCGCACGGAGCACACCGACAAATTTATTGATCCTTTGAAGGAGTAAAGCTACCCCTAATCCGCACAGCAGCTGCCCAATGACACCAAAAACAACATAAATGAACGTATTTACTAGTGCTTTTCGAAAAATTTCATCCTTAAAAAGGGCTACATAATTATCCATCCCGACAAATGGTTTATCCTCGGAGAGAATGTCCCACTCCCGAAATCCAATATTAAATGTATAAAGGGTTGGCAAAAATCGAATCGAGATAAAAAAGAGAAGAGGAATAAGCAAGCATGTATACACAAATATGTATTTTTGCTGTTTCAGCGTAAATCTAGCAGTCTTTTTTTTGACAGTAGAATGATTCTTACTAGCCATGAAGCCCCTCCTTTCTGAATAAAGAAAGACGATAATCGCCTTTCTTTATCCCGTCTAATTTACTTTTCACTCCAATAATCGTCATAGAGCTTCTGTGACTTCGCTGCGAATTCCTTATATGCCTCCTCAATCGAAACCCCATTTAGCAATACTTCATTAACAGCATCAATAACGTACTGTCTTTGGGCTGTTTCATCGACATAGAATTGGGCATTCGCATAAGGAAGCTGTTCAATAAATGGCCCATAGAATGGATCATTTACGTATTTATCCTGTGTGGCCACAGCTTCTTTTGCTGGTAATTCCCCAACTTCATCAATCCATCTTTCCATTACTTCGTCGCTTGTTAAAAATGCTAAGAATTTTTTTGATGCCTCTAATTTTTCTCCTTCTACTTTTGCAGTAATGCCATTTGCCCAGAACGAAGATTGCGTTGCTTTCTCTTTATAGGATGGCAGCGGTGCAACTCCATAGTTTAAGTCTGGTGCTTCTGTTGCCAATGTTCCTAAACGGAAGGAACCATCAATATTCATCGCCGCATTGCCTGTTTTGAATGCCGTTACATCATCTGTATAAAAACCACTTTCGCCAACTTTATGTTTGGAACCAAATTCAACTAAGTACGTAAATGCTTCTAACCCAGCTGGAGTATCGTCCCAAAGCACCTGCTTCCGATCCTCACTTAATCCTTGACCGTCGGCTTGATAAACAAGGGCATCATAAAACCAGTTATTCAGCTGCGCACCAACTTCGTACGCCATCCCTTCTGTTACCAATTTTCCATTTTCTCGCACTGTCAGCTTTTTCGCATAGTCTACTAATTCATCCCATGTTTCTGGTGGACTGTTCGGATCTAATCCTGCTTTTTCAAAAAGATCTTTGTTATAGAAAAGCGCCAGCGTACGAACAGCAGTTGGAATAGCCCAATACTTATCATCTAATTTCGCTGCATTTACTAGGGAGAAGTATTCACTTTCGATTTGATCAACAGGGAAGGCATCTTCCGGAAGTGGCTGCAAATAGCCAGAATCAATATATTTAGGAAGCCATCCATAATATAAATTAATGACATCTGGACCTCTTCCAGCTGGAACTAATGTAGCAACCTTCTCATTGTATTGCTCATAAGGGAATGTTGTTTGCTTTACTTTAATGCCTGGGTTTTCCTCCTCGAATTCTTTAATAAGCTCATCCATTAGATCAACCTTGGCTTTATAGGCATATTGCCAATATTCTATCGTTACCGTATCACTATCTTCTCCCCCTGATTCTTTCCCTTTTGAACAGCCAACAACTACCATTAACACCATGAGAAAAAGAAATAATCCTAGAATTTTTTTCAATAGAACCCCTCCTATTAAACAAGTTAATTATTATTGCTTAACATGTTGTAGCTATTATGGCGCAGTAATTGCTTATAAGAAGTAAATTTATGTCTATATGCTTCTACTTCTTTTGAAAAAGCATCTAGATTTTGAGTGGAGCGTATCCGTTGCCTCTCTGTTTCTTTCGGATTAGGACCTCCTAGAACAGAGCGAACCATCACAAATTGATATGGATCAATCGCACTTTTATAGTTTGCTTCTGTTAAAATAAGTGGGATTCCTAAAACTTCCTTGGCGATTTCTTTAACCAATTCAGCGGACCCATCTTTTATTTTTTTCCCAGAACTAGATAAGCGTTGGACCAAAACGCTGACAATTTGATGGGAATCGCGGAAGGACAAATGGCATTCCCTAACCAGTACATCTGCTAATTCCGTAACAGTGGAAAAGCCTTCACAGCAACGGGTAAAAAGCTTATCTACATTCACCTCCATAGATTTAAGGATTTCTGTCAGTAGTTCAATGATTTGATAAGAATGAGAAAATCCATTAATAAGAATCGGCTGGATATCATCCCCTATATCGACGATGTCCCCAAAGGGTGCATTATGTGTCATCATAAAAACTGCATTTAATTCTCCAATTGTTCTACTTATTAGGGATTTGGTATGTTCTAAGGATGATGGGTTTCGTTTTTGAGGCATGATGCTGGATGTTTGCACTAAACTTTCATCTAGTCTGATTGCTTCTACTTCATTTGTGGCAAAAAACATTAAGTCATGTGTAAAGCGCGATAAGGTGCTTAAACTGATTTTAATCACACTAGCTATTTCCAGCATATAATCTGCAGCACTAATAGAATCATAGGAATTATCCATCGGTTTATCAAAGGCCAATTGCGTTGCCATAAAAGGACGATCGATTGGAAAGCCAGACGTACCTAAAGCAGCAGCTCCCATTGGCGACTGGTTGATTCTTTTTAAAAGGGAAAAGCCCCGCTCCAAATCTCTCTCTAAACTACTGTCAACAGCTAAGAGATAATGGGCAAAAGTAGTTGGCTGTGCCTGCTGATTATGTGTATAGGCTGGCATAATCGTCAGTTCATGTTCTTTTGCCAAACGCAGCAATACCTTTTTTAATTCGGAAATCAGCGTGAGAAAATGCGAAAGTTTTTCGCGAGATAACATCCGATACATCGTGGCATCCATATCATTGCGACTGAAAGCAATATGCATATTCCCAACAAGCTCTTCGCCAATTTCTTTTTTCAAATCCTCTTCAATCATAAAAAATAAGTCTTCAAAGACAGGATCATATTCCTTTGCATAGCCTGTTGCTAATAACGCTTGGTTTGCTTTGATGATTTTTTCGGTATCTTCTATTTTTAAAATTTTTTGGCGGGCTAGCATCGTAGCATGTGCGATATTAATTTCTAATAAATAAGGAAGGAAATGTTGTTTGGTAAAATCGTAGGTAGGTTCTAGGATATGGTTTACATATATATTCGATCTACTGTCTGGCATTAAGCTGCTTCACTCCAATCTCCAAATTGAGTAAACGGCGAGCATTGTTTCCAAAAATATTCTCGATATCATCCTCTCTCATATTTATTTCTCTGCAAACTCTTACTTGATCTTGTAAATAACGATAAGAAAAACCTCTCGGAAAGCCATTGGAATCTGTACCGAATATAATCCTCTCCGATCCAATCAATTCAAATGTTTTTCGAAATAGCGTTTCTAAATCTAAGGGATATGGCATCCATCTCACCCATTGATTAGAGCCAGAGGTATCGACATAAACATTTGGGCAGCTCCAGCATAAATGCAATAGCTCTTTGAAATAGCCTGCGCCGAAGTGGGGAATAATAATTGGCAGATCTGGAAATTCTCTCGCTACTTGAAAAATGGCAAGGGGAGACATATTTTGGTGCTCCACAATTCCACCCGCTCTACCTAATAAACCAAAATGGATTAAAACTGGTAGTTGATTATCCGATAAATATTGCCAAACCGGCATTAAGTCTTTATCGTACAGGGGTCTATTCACAAGGGGACCAAACATTTTATAGCCTCTTAATCCTAATTGTTCAATCGCTCTTTTCAACTCTGGCAAGGCATCGTTTTTTTCGATAGCATGATGGGCAAAGCCAATAAATCGCTCGGGATGCTCGCTAATTTTCGCAGCCATATCATCATTGTCCTCTGCCGTAAGAAAGTTCATGATTTCCACACCATATGTATCAAGCTCTGCTAGCCATCGTTCCATGAGCGGGGTGGCTTTTTGCTCTTCTGTCTCCTCTGAAGGATGAGGAAAATCCCAGGTTAGCCTCATTCTTTCCGATCTTTCTGCATTATACGCATCCCCAGTTTTTGATCTTTTAATAAAACTACTTCCCTTTTTCCCAGGCAAATGTCCATGTATATCAAGCACTTTAAACTTATTTTGAAAGAGCATGTATATCTCCCTTCTAATCTATTTTTTCAACTAGGCAATAATGCATGTTTTTTCATACAAAGAACGGTTGCACCTAGCAATGAAGCTTGCGGCAGCTTTGTTAGCATGATCTCTGTCCTGCTTTGTTCAGGTAAATAAAGCTCCAGTTTCTCTTGCAGTTTTGGCAAAAACCAATAGCCTGATTTGGATATCCCTCCGCCTAACACAATGCATTCGGGATTTAGCAATGCCGCAACATTAATTAACGAAACAGCAAGGTGATCCAATGCCTCGTTAATGATGCTATTCGCTAACGCTTCGCCTTCCATCGCCTTTTCAAATATCTTCTCTGCACTATAATCTTCTTTATCTGAACCTCTTTGATACTGCTTCACTATAGATGGACCGCCAACAAGATTTTCAAGAAAACCATAACCCTTGAACATCGATTCGAATCCTTGACTTGCCTGATCTTTATTGGTAATCATATAGCCTATTTCTCCAGCAGCATATTGACCGCCGCGAAATAGTTCTCCATTAATCACAATCCCGCAGCCCACTCCTGTGCCAATTGTTATTAAAACGACATGGGATTTCGCTTTCGCCGCACCTTTCCAGCATTCTCCCAGCACTGCCATATTCACATCATTTTCTATGTAGATTGGAAAAGGAAAATGTTCTGCTATCTCATTTTTCAGCGGATAATGGAGCCACCCTAAGCTCGGTGCCTCAATGACTATTCCCTGATCAGAATCAGTAATTCCCGGAGCTCCAATCGCCAATCCCAAAACCTTTTCCTGATTAATTTTCTTGGCTTCTAACATGGCATTTATTTCATTCACTAATAACAGAATAAAATCTTTCTTTAATCCAGCCTGGGTATCGATTTTTCGATGGAGAATAAATGCTCCATCTAAATCCATAATCGCTATTTCTGTTGTGGTTCCTCCAATATCAATGCCAATGGTATATTTGTATTCTTTATCAAAAAGCAAATGTACCGGCTTTCTTCCCCCTTTCTTCGCTGCTTCCTTGCTTTCTTTTTCCGTAACCCACCCCTCTTCCACGAGCTCATCTACCAACGCAGAAATCGTCGGTTTGCTTAACTTCAACTTCTTGGCCAAGCTCGCCCTAGAATAAAGCTCCGCACCATCGATAATTTCCTGCAGCACTTTTCTTTTATTAATTATCTTCAAATAGTTGGGAGTTCCTGATTGCAAAATACTCATGCATTCCTCCATTCACAGAAGTTAAAGTTAGTAAACCTTACTTACTTCTTGAATAGTCTATGACTCTGGGGAATGTAATATGTTTGTGAATTTTCTGATATTTATAAAAAAAAAGAAACCAAACTGGTTCCTCTATTGTAATTCTTGTATTTATCTCTTTTAGGTGAATGATTGCTTTGATCATTGGAATGTATGCATTTTTTCGTTGTGTTGAGCCAAATGTGGTTTTCACCTTCAGAATAACGCCATTCTTCCAACATACAATGCCAAAAAAGCTTTCACCGTCAAAATGAAAGCCGCTTTCCTACTTTATTCCCTCACATATTATTAGCATCCATTGTAGACTGATTGTATTTTTTTAATAACTTCCCAAATGTTTCACGTTCTTCTTCTGTCCAAGCTTTTGTCACTTCCGCAACCCTATTCTTTCTAAACGTTTTTTCTTTTTTCAATTCTTCTAATCCTTTTTCCGTTATCTGTAGCGTATAAGCCCTTCCATCTGTTTCATCAGGAATTCTGAACAAATAGCCTTTTTGTTCCAATGCAGCTGCCTGTCTACTTACGGTCGAAACATCTAATTGAAATTCAGTTGCTAACGCTTTTACTCCAGCTGGTCCTGCTGTCACTATTTCATGTAATAACAGATAAGCTGACCGATCAAGAATGGTGTTTTTTTTATGGGAAGACGTATGTGTAACACGTCGTATCAGAATGGATAATTGAACCTCAAGTTCTTCCAACGATTTTTCATACATTGATTAACTACCTCACCGTTAAAAAGTATTTCTATAAAATATGATAGCATAGTTGATTAAAGAATTGTAATGGACAGGGAGAGCCAAAAAGAGAATTGACGTTTTGTCATATAGTTGTATAATACAATCATATAGTTTCCTTATACAACTACTTTTTCTAAAAAAATAAAGGGGGAAAGAAAAATGCTAGCACATGATATTATGGTAAGCCAAGTATATAAAGTGAAAGAAAGTGACACCGTCCGTTCTGTTATCGAAAAATTCATTGATTATAAAATTAGCGGTCTTCCAATAGTCAATGATCGAAACGAAATTGTTGGTTTCATCAGCGATGGAGATGTGTTGCGCTATATTGGTAAACATGATGATCATATTATCGACAGCATTTATTATGCTGTGGTGATTAAAGGCGATGATGAAGATTTTAACCAAAGATTACAAAGTCTATTGCATTTGAATGTAATGAAAATCGCGAAGAAAAAGGTTGTAAAGGTAGCTTGGGATGAAAAAATTGAAATTATTGCTGCGTTATTAGGTAAAAAGCAAATTAAAAAAGTGCCCGTTGAAAAAAACGGGATCTTAGCAGGCATTATTAGCCGCGGCGATGTAATAAGGAATTCTTTCAAAGAATTAATCTAGTCCATTCATTGAAACAAAGGGAATATATATAAAGGGGAGAAATATAAATGCCATCTTCACAATCTGTATCTGCAGATTCAACAAAAGCTAATTCAAATGCGGTGACTGAAGCTAGCCTATTAAAACAACCTAAGGCAGTGTGGGCCGTATTTTTTGCTGGAATTATTGCCTTTATGGGTCTTGGCCTCGTGGATCCAATCCTTCCTGCTATCGCAGAGAAGCTTGATGCATCACAAAGCCAAGTAACACTGCTTTTCACTAGCTATAATGCGGTTATGGCCGTGGCTATGCTCATAACTGGGATGATTTCATCCAGACTTGGAATTAAGTGGACACTTATCTTGGGTATTGTAATCATTGCTATTTTCTCTTGCTTAGGCGGTCTATCGGATAATATTTGGACGCTTGTCGGACTTCGCGGAGGATGGGGTCTTGGTAATGCGCTGTTTGTTGCAACTGCTTTAGCAGCTATTGTGTCTCTATCAAACAGCGGTACTGCTAAAGCAATTATTCTTTATGAAGCAGCTATTGGACTCGGAATCTCTGTTGGTCCACTTCTAGGCGGTTGGTTAGGAGCTATGTCTTGGAGAGGTCCTTTCCTAGGGGTTGCTACTTTAATGATCATTGCCTTTTTCGGTATTTTAATTTTAATGCCAAAAGCGGCTTCACAAAATAACGCGAAGCCTAAAACATCCTTGGCAGATCCATTTCGAGCATTAAAACACCGTTCCTTGCTTGTTTTTGGAATTGCTGCTGCCTTATATAATTTTGGATTTTTCACATTGTTAGCCTATGCTCCATTTGTAATGGGCTTAGATGAACATGGATTAGGCTTTGTATTCCTTGGTTGGGGAATTTTATTAGCTGTCACTTCTGTATTTATGGCACCGAAATTACAGGAGCGCTTTGGAACGGTTAAATCTATGTGTGCCATGTTAACATTGTTTGCTGTAGTGTTAGTTGCAATGGGGATATGGACATCAACACAATGGGTTATTATTGCAGCCGTTGTTGCAGCTGGTGCTTTATTAGGCAATAATAATACCCTTATCACAACTGCTGTGATGAATGCTGCTCCTGTTGAACGCTCAACCGCTTCAGCAGCATATAGTTTCCTACGCTTTATAGGTGGTGCCATCGCTCCATTCACAGCCGGGAAATTAGCGGAAATTTTCAATCCATCTGTACCATTCCTAGTAGGAGCTGGATTTGTGTTAGTTTCCGTGTTGTTTATCTGGTTTAATAGTAAGCATGTAAGCCATGTAGATGAAATGGGTTCTGGACATTAAGGAAGAAACTCTAAAAATAGTTAGCGTTTATATTAAGTAAGATAATGGAATCATAATATTTAATGGAGGATAGTTTATTTACTATCCTCCATTAATTTAAAGGTTATCTAGCAACCTTTAACCTAATTGTTGAGTTGACTTATTAGCTAAAATATCATTCATAGATTTTTCAACGCTTCTCGTCTACTAAGTGGCTTTAAATTGTTGAAAGAAACAAAATCTTTCACAGCTAAAGGGTTTGTTTTTGCATATTCGCGTAGCACCCATCCTATTGCTTTTTGCACAAAAAATTCTTCACTATCAGCCCTAGTAAAAATATATTGGAACAAGCGTTTTTCATCTGTTCTATTCTTATAATAAAGTTGGTATAGCAACGCTGATCTTTGCAACCAAAAATTCTCATCTAAAATCCATTGATCTGCATATTGCGAAATTAGTTTTGGATAGGCTGTAAATAGATAGCCCATTATATGAGGAGAAAGGACATCCACAGTATCCCACCATGACTTATTAACTAATAAAGTACTTAACCAAGGCATATCATCGGGGGTAAGTTCTTTTTTTACTTTTTCAAGTATATCGAGAGCTGCTTTTTGATATTCTCTTTCTGAGCGTTCCCACAATATAAAAATGATATCTTTTAGATTTTCTTTTGTCGGGACACCAAATTCACGAAAGAACTGTTTCGTTAGCTTTCTGCGTATTGGTGTTCGAATCCCTGAAAAGTCAAATTGGTTCCGTAAATAATTCTCCGACCATTCCGCATAATCCCTATCCATATGTTGGGTATATAGTTTAACAAGTTCCTCTACATAATTATTTGTTACGTCCATCACTTAGCACCTTTTTTGAAATTTTTTTCATATTTTAAGCTGTTCTTCCACTTTTTCTCCATTAGTACCCAGGTATATAACCTTTTTTTCTAGTATGAACACACGATAGGTGACAATTCCCGCTTCCGCAATTTCTTGTAAGAAGTCTAAGAAAGGAAGAGAGATATTAGCGATTGCCTCAAGTACCTTATTTCTATTAAAATTATCTGAAACTACCAAGTTTACTTGGGAGTCTGTTTTAAATGCTGAATATACTCCTTTATAGGTAGCTTGTCCTGACGCAACATCTATTTCGTATTCATTTATCCCTCTTTTGGACAATTCATCTAAGAATTCGGAGAAATCTATTGCACCGCTGCTTCTTCTGCTAATAATTTCTTGAAACTCGCTTTCTGTTATTTGGTCATTCAAACCTACTACCTCCAATTATGATTTTATTCCCTTCACTCTGCATCATCATTTTAACCTTGAACTTACTTCTTATTCTTGTAAAAATGGGACACAATCTTTATCACAAGGAAAAAATTACTCGATATGGAGGCTGTATGCTTTCGAAATCCTTTTTGTAAAGTATGATTGATCAGTATATTCCGCTTCCGTAATCCAAACTTAAAAACTTCGTAAAGCTTTATAAAAAATGCTACCTCTTTTAAGCGCTTATGTTTTCCCTGTTTGTCCATTACAATATTATATTACCTCATACCTAACCAACAAAGCGTCAGCTCCCTAATCAAATGAGGCAATGTCTCAAAGGAATATGGCTTATACACTCTTTCCGTCCAACGATGAGCATCCATCCCATATACGCCAATATTAATAGCTGGAACATTTAGCTCCCTTATCTGCTCGACAGGGACCGGGTAAATGTTTTTCCATTCTGGGAAATTATGAATAAGGGATTTTATCTCTTCTTCTGTATCATGAAGGGATAAATAGCTGCTGTCTGATAGATATGGAAAGAATCTTTTGATGGAAAATTGCTCGGTTGAAACAGCTCCCCATTTTTCTACCATTCCATCCATAACATCCATTACACGTTTATCCCGCTCGCTTTCTCCTATTAAATAATTATGAGGACAATAAGGAGGTGCAAAAAAGAGAACGATGCATGGCGATCCAGTAACATCTTGCTTTCGCAGAGAATCTACTATTTGAAAGCAAACTTCTCGTGGATCTTTTTCCTTATTACTTAATGCAATTCCCTCTGATATCTTCTCCACATCGACTCCCTGCTTACGAAGCTTCTCGCAATATTCTTCAAACGTATAAACTTCCATTTCCCAATTTGGCATATCCTCTGGAAATTGATTGCGGATGGAATATATTTGGTACTGTTTCTGATAATAAGCTTCCGTCGTTTTTGCTGCTTCAATCGCAATCTCCTTTAATCTACCAACGACCTCTGTTGGATTAGCCTCTAATACCATTAGATTAAAATAGATATGACTCGTTACCGAGGTTTGGACATTATAAAAATCTTTCATATCCCGATGATATAAAACAGAAGGAGGTGTCATAAGCTCTCCTTCTACTTGTTCGATTAACTCCATATTATTATTAATGAGACGATTTAATTCAGAGGTTACGAGAGTTGGATCCAAGCCGTCTAGTGTTCTTCCCACATGCGTTTCTCTTCCATATACATAGAAACAAGGAAGAAGCTTGCCAACTGCACCAGTGTAAATATATTTTTGTTGATCTCCTGGAAAGAGAGAGGTTATGTAATCCGTATTGATCGCAACGATATAATCCAGTTGTTCTTCTTTTCGAAGCCGCAGTAGTTCCTCTACAGCAGTAATTACCCCTGTATGCTGATTTTCCTCTACAGGATTGACCATTAAGATAATTTCTCCATCCCACTTATCCCTATGCTCACTCAGATACAGAACATTCGCTAAATGTACAGCAATTCCACTTTTCATATCAAGCGCTCCTCGACCAAACATCCAATCCCCTGAATTCGCTTGCTCCTGAATCTCCTTATTCCCATTCCAGCTTTTGAAAAATTCTAGTAAACACTCTGGTTTATTTGCTAGTTCTTGAAGTTTTCCATAATCCTCTGTCCCTACCGTATCCAAATGAGCATGGAAGATGACCGTCTTTTTCGATGTCCCATTGCCCTTTATCCTTGCAAAAACATTTTTCCTCCCAATCTCGTCATTAGGTAAGAGTTGTGTCCATATCTTTTCAGGGCTGTTTTTAAAATAGGGAAAACTACGCAGAATTCCCTCGATTTTATTGGCAATCTCTACTTCTCCCTTTGTTCCATTGATACTTCGTATATTTACTAGGGAAGTAGTTAGTAAGTCTACTTGATTGAATGTAGATAGGTTTTCTAGTTCTTCAAACATTTTATCTCCTCCTTTTCATTTTGCCGTTATTTGTTCAAGATACTTTATATGTATTACGATACAGAATTATTAAGATATTATCTTTGATAGTGTTAAATAAACTCACAGGCTTTTTTCAGAAGAAAAACTTACAATCTGTTCTACTTAAATCTGAAACTTTATTCTTGTTTCTATTTCAGGTACTCCTAAATGGAAGCCTGAAAGTGATACAATTCATCTTGAAAAGCGTAAAAAGAGAAAAGACATTCCACCTGATTGGGAACTAAAAGATATAATAAGTTGATTATGAATATAATGAATGGTAAAGAAAACGATAGTCACCTTTATCATCTCAAAACATTTGAACAAGAATACTTTGTTTTTAATGATGATAATTGGATAATCATTATAGGAGCAGACAATGTGATAGAAACTGCCTTTTTAAGCAAGAACACAAAAAATTATCTAAGTCCAGTTAAGGGTTATAACTATTTAGGTAAAGTAAAGGAGGTATTGGAATGAGTATGTATATGCAGGATATTCTTAATTACGGGGATGATGTTAATGACTTTGAAAGTAGCCCATTTGAAAGTCTACGGATGTTGCAAGATAGAAGTGATATTCAGAAAGTGTTTCATCAATTAAGTTTAGAAGATCAGCAGTTACTCGCTGAATATGATGCGCTCTTATTTAAAAACGTTCATAAAATGTACCGGCATATTAAGAAAGCGTATGATTTCAGCTTATCCAATCAACCTTTTAGTGAGTGGTGGTGGCATCTAGATAAAATAGTAAAAGGAAACCTTCAAATCGTACTATCATCTGACACAGGTGGAAAGGTTATGTAGATTTTTTCATATGAAGCAAAGAAGCATAGGAATTTCCCTATGCTTCTTATATACTATTCGGCACATCTACACTCAAGAAAAAACAAAAGCCTGCCCTTATCTCCCTTTTATTGCTTTACCACAAAGTCTAATATTTAGTGCGACATAAGAGCCGTACCTTTGATTCTCTTTCCATGCTTTCCTTTCCCAATTAAAGCTCTTCTCCATTAGTAGAAATAACATTCTTATACCAATAGAAGGATTTCTTCTTGCTTCTTTCCAGTGTACCGCTGCCGTCGTCTTGTTTGTCTACGTAGATAAAACCGTAGCGTTTGGACATTTCTCCAGTTGAAGCACTAACTAAGTCGATGCACCCCCATGGTGTGTACCCCATTAGTTCTACACCATCTTGGATGGCTTCTCCCATTGCTTCGATATGTTCCCGTAGATAATCAATTCGGTAATCATCGTTGATGGAGCCATCTTCTTCTACTTTGTCGTATGCACCGAGTCCATTTTCTACAACAAATAATGGTTTTTGGTAGCGATCATACAATTGATTTAATGAAACTTGCAATCCTATTGGATCAATTTCCCATCCCCAGTCGCTTGCTTTCACAAACGGATTTTTGATACCGCCTAAGATATTCCCATGCCCAACTTCTTCTGGCAATTTGTCTTTCTTTTCTGTACGAGACATGTAATAACTAAGTGCAACATAGTCCACAGTATTTTCTTTTAATAGTTCAAGGTCGCCTTCTCTTATATCTAGTTCAATTCCGTGTTCTCTAAAATAACGCTTAATAAAGGCTGGATAGTGACCACGCACCTGAACATCGCCACAGAAATAGTTAAAAAACTGTTCTTCTTTTAATGCATAAAGAACGTTTTCTGGGTTCGAGTCTACAGCATATGTTGGTAGATATACCAGCATACAACCAATTTGTGCACTTGGTATGATTTCATGACAAAGTTGTACAGCTCTTGCACTTGCTACAAATTGGTGATGATAAGCCTGAAATGTTGGTTGAAAACGGTCTTCTTCTTTTTGAATAGCGAATCCTAATCCAAGGATTGGCATGTGTAGACTGCTGTTTATTTCGTTAAATGTCATCCAATATTTTACTTTGTTTTTGTAACGATTAAAAAGAACAGTTACATATCGCTCAAAAAATGTTACTAATTCACGGCTTTTCCATCCACCATATTCTTTTACTAGATGAATTGGTAATTCATAGTGAGAAATTGTAACAACTGGTTCAATATTGTGTTCAATTAGTTCATCAAATACACGCTCATAGAATGCTAAGCCTTCTTCATTTGGAGTAAGCTCATCTCCATTTGGGAAAATTCTTGACCAGGCAATAGACATACGGAATGTCTTGAAGCCCATTTCTGCAAAAAGGGAAATATCCTCTTGATATCGATGGTAAAAGTCAATGGCTTCATGGTTTGGATATGTATATTTCTCATGATCTAATTCGAAGTTAAATCCAGGGTCTTTTAGCACATTTAAGCGCACTTTTCCACCGGGAAGAACATCCGGTGTATTTAAACCTTTTCCTCCCTCTTTGTAAGCCCCTTCTAGTTGATTGGCTGCAGTTGCTCCTCCCCAAAGAAAACCTTCTGGGAATTTAAATGTTGATTTCATTCTTGTTTCCTCCTTTATTTACAAGTAGATATAGTAAGATAGCACATAACTCTACTACTTTCTCTTAAACTAAAACAGTTAATAATTTCTCTGATTGTACAATTATATTTTTGCTTGTTTCAATAATTTCAGTATAATCACTTGTATTCGTTATAATGACTGGAGTTGTTACTGGATAACCAGCTTCTCTAATTTTATCAATATCGAATTCTACCAAAAGATCGCCTTGTTTTACAAGGTCGCCTTGTTTCACTGCTGGTTTGTAGTATTGACCATTTAATTGGACGGTATTGATCCCGACATGAATCAATATCTCTACCCCATCATTTGAAGTAATACCAATCGCATGACCAGTTGGAAAAATAGTCGAAATAGTTCCATCTACCGGAGATATCGCTTTTCCATCACTTGGCTCAATAGCAATCCCTTTCCCCATTGCTTCTGAAGCAAATACAGGGTCATTTACTTGTGAAAGTGGAAGAACTGCTCCTGTTAACGGGCTTAAAATAACCTCTTGTTTTAAAAAAGGCTGTGCTATTTCTTCCGCTTTCTCCGCTTCTTTTGCAACTGTTACATTAGGTAATTCTACTTCATCTTTTTTCTTATCTTCATAACCAAAAACCATTACAGAAATTAGTGCAATCCCCAGTGCAATAAGCATAGTAATCGTATAGGTAACCATTGGAGTATAAGCTGGAATGGTTAAGAAAGCTGGAAATGCAAAAGACATCGCTTTATTTCCTAAAACACCACTTATTGCTCCGCCGATTGCTCCAGCAATAGCAACATATGGAATGGTTCTTTTATATCGAAGAAGTAGACCATAGATAATCGGCTCTGTTACCCCTGATAATGCTGCTGGTAAAAAAGTAGAGCCTGCAAGTGTTTTTAGATTTTTGTCTTTCGTTTTTAAGAAAATACCTATCGCCAAGCCCATTTGTGCAAATGGAGCTGCAGCAATCATAGCTATTAGTGGATCAAAACCTTTTGACAAATTCTCAAGAATGAGTGGAACCAATCCCCAGTGAAGTCCAAGAATAGTTAAGAACGTCCAGCCTGCACCCATGATAGTACCTGCTAACCAACCATTTTTCTCACTTAAGAAGCTAATTCCATCGCCAATCCAATTTCCTACATATACTCCGAATGGACCGAATACCATTACTGTTAAAGGAACGATAATCATCAAAGAAAGCAATGGAACTAAGAACATCTGCAAATCTTTATAAATGATTTTTTTTAAATATTTATCTAAAAGTGCATATATACTAATCGCAATAAATACAGGGAATACCGTAGATGAGTAATCCATTAATACAACAGGTATCCCAAGAAAATGAGAAACATCCCCTGTTACTGTAAATAGTCCTGTGAAATTTGGCTCTAGTAGCGCAGCACCAATCGTTCCACCCACATAAGGATTTGCTCCTAGTTTAGTAGCAATTGTTATCCCTAAGAAAATAGGAAGGAAATAAAACACTGCATTCCCTGCTGCTGCTAAGATACTATAAGTACCGCTCGTTTCTGATAATAAACCAGTCATAGCAAGAATGGTTAGTACTGCTTTTAACATCCCTGCTCCAGCAAGAGCTCCTAATAATGGTGAGAAACTTCGTGAAATGACTTCAAAAATTTGGGCAGCAATGCCTGTCTTTTGAACATTCGATGAAGCTTGCTCCGCACCACCTATATTTGCAATCTTATTGATTTCTTTATACACTTCTGGTACATGGCTTCCAACTACCACTTGAAACTGTCCGCCACTTTCTACTACACTTAGCACTCCATCCAAGTTCTGAAGAGCTACTTTATCTGCCTTACTGTTATCATTTAGTTTAAAACGCAAACGAGTTGCACAATGAACAAGGCTTGAAATATTTTCTTCTTTGCCGACTAATTCAACAATGTCTTTAGCAAGTTTGTTATAAGTCATTTTTACTAACTCCTTTTCTATCTCCATTATTATACATTTATCTTCTCATGGAACTTCCTTATAAATCAGTCGCCTAAAAGTAATTAAGGCATTAAAAAAACCTAAATCAAACGTGTATGTTTGATTTAGGTTTTGCCCATAAGGTTACAATCCTATTTTTCTATATTATTACTTTTGACAACTCTTTCAATATGAATGGTCAAATAAATCATTTCTTCATCTGTTAAAACATACGTATACGTACTTTCAATAAATTTCTTTATTTTCAGTGCACAAGTATGCGCCTCTGGGTATTTCATTTGAATCACATGATATAAATCATCATCTGTGGAACTATTATAATGATTTCCTTTTACTAAACGCTGTGCGAAAAACTTCAGATGGGTAATAAAACGATAGAAAGGCAACGAATTCTCATTGAAATCCATTTTAAAATGATACCGAACAAGTGTTAAGATTTCTTGCATAATCTTTGTCATATCTTGAACAACAGGCATCTCTTCATTCAATTCTGCATTCACAATATGAAGCGCTAGAAACCCAGCTTCATCTTCTGGTAAAATGATGCCAAATTGATCACAAATCATATTTAATGCTTCTAGTCCTACTTCATACTCATCTTTGTATAATTGTCTCGTTTCCCATAGTAAGCCATTCTTTATTGGAAGGTTATTTTTATACCGCTCCACCGCATAATAAATATGATCAGTTAAATGAATATAAATGCTTTCATTTAATTTCTTCCCAAGCTTCATCTTCGCATAAGCAATTATTTTCTCAGATAATTCCATATAATCTATAGGCATATCAGAAATTAAAGTTTTGAATTTCTTCATAATATCTTCGTTTTCTAAAGTGAAAATTTTGTCTACTTGATGCTCGTCCACCTTATCACCAGCACGTTTTTGAAAGGCTATTCCACGACCTATGATGATAATTTCTTGGTTGTCTTTTATTGAAATAACTGCATTATTGTTTAATATCTTTTCAATCTTCACTTTATTACCTCCGATATATAGAGAAAAAGGCAAAACCCACCCCTTTTTCTAAGGTAATTGGTTTTGCCTGATTTAACAGTTACAATCCGTTCTGTATACGCTTCCTATATCATATCAAAATTTTTTAACAATAGCAATAGTCTTTTAATATTTACTTCATATTCTCTAGATGAAAAGAAATAGTTTATGAAAAATGCAAGAACGCGCTGTTATTGCATCGATACCCAAACACTCTTCACTTCCGTATAGTTATTCAATGCATAGGATCCCATTTCGCGTCCGATTCCGGATTGTTTGTAGCCGCCGAATGGGGAGGCTGCATCGAACGTGTTGTAGCAGTTGACCCAAACAGTACCAGTGCGTAGTTTACTGGCGATATAATGGGCATTGGCGATATCTCTCGTCCACACACCTGCAGCTAATCCGTACTCACTGTTGTTGGCACGATTGATTAACTCATCTAAATCATCATATGGCATGGCGGAAATTACAGGGCCAAAGATTTCTTCCTTGGCAATGGTCATTTCATCGCGGACATCCGCAAATACAGTTGGAGAGACGAAGTAGCCTTCTTCCCGTGGATTGAAACCGCCTGCTACTAGCTGTGCTCCTTCCTTAATTCCTCTTTCAATATATCCAAGAACACGCTCTTGCTGCACAGCAGAAACAAGCGGCCCAATTTCTGTATCGGCATGGATTCCAGCGCCTTGCTTCATATTTTTAGCCTGTGCAGCCATATCAGCAACAACATTATCAAAATGCTTCTTTTGAATGAATACACGCGAACCTGCACAGCAAACCTGTCCTTGGTTGAACATAACACCATTCAATGCACCTGGAATCGCTTTTGTTAAATCCGCATCAGGAAGGATAATGTTCGGTGATTTTCCACCAAGCTCTAGTGTTACTCTCTTCAATGTTTTCGAAGCATTAGCCATAATCATTTTTCCAACTTCGGTGGAACCTGTAAAGGCAATTTTATCTACTAAGGGATGGTCAACTAGAGGCTGCCCCGCCGTTTCTCCAAAGCCTGGTACAATATTGACAACTCCCTCAGGGAACCCAGCTTCCTGCATTAATTCTGCTAAATAAAGCGCAGATAATGGTGTTTGCTCAGCAGGCTTCAACACAACTGTACATCCTGTTGCAAGAGCTGCTCCAAGCTTCCACATCGCCATTAACAGCGGGAAATTCCAAGGGATGATTTGACCAACTACACCGACCGCCTCATGACGCGTATAGTTAAAGTATGGACCACTAACAGGGATAGTCTGTCCAACAATCTTCGTACTCCATCCTGCATAATAACGCATATGTTCAATGGCCAAAGGAATATCTGCATTCGTCGTTTCACGTATTGGTTTTCCATTATCTAACGTTTCTAATTGAGCCAGTTCTGCGCTATTCGCCTCCATCAAATCAGCAAGTATGTACATAAGACGACTACGCTCAGAAGCACTCATTTTTGACCATGGTCCCTCATCAAATGCTTTACGGGCAGCTTTCACTGCTAAATCAATATCTTCTGGACCCGCTTCATAGACACTTGCTAAAACCTCTCCAGTTGCAGGATTATAGCTATCAAATGTTTTTTGCGATTTACTCTCGACAAACTCACCATTAATGAACAACTTTTTCTTACCACTCAGGAACTTTTCAACCTTTTCTTTTAAAACAACAGTTTGTTGGTTCATCTAATTCCTCCTAAAAAGTATTTTAACGGTTAAACGCAACTAGAAAACGCTTACAAAAATAATGTTAACACTGTGGAAATGGAGATACAATAAATAAAAAAGGAAATATTGCGAGGAATTTTGACATTACGACAGTAATTGGCAGGCAGAGATTCTTACAAAAAACATCCTCTTTATTCTCATCTAATTAGCACTACGATATAATCATCTATTTAACCTTATATGTCTAATTAACTGATAAATCCATATCCCCATAAAGTGCAATTGCTGACCCAATTGTAGCTCTTTAAATCTTATAAAACCACATCCTATATATACTTTAGATATCCATTATAGAATGGGACTGCTGAAATAAAAAAGTGACATAGGACAATTTTTTATAATCATATTCTTAAACAAAAACTTAAAGGAGATAAGGTCATGCATATGATAAAATGGCTTGCTACTAATGAAATCAAAGCTGTACATCGATATCTTCCCATAAAGGCCACCGCTATAAAAAAATACAATGTTGCAGTGAAAACAAGTGGGCCATTAATGTATGTATATCAAAATACATCAAATGAGTTTCTCCTATTTAGAGGAATAAATGCCTATAATTCTTTATCCGTTCTTTTTCCAAACAAAAAAGTTCCATGTATAATAATCCGTGATGATATTCAAGAAATAGATTGGTACGATGCATGTTTGCTTAACTGTGTAAAAGAGAATGTTTATTATAAAATAAAAGAAGAAATTATACAGACAATCTTAACTAGTTCAAATAATGATACTAAAAAAATAGCAGACCTTTTGAACTGTTCGGAGGGTGAAATTCGGCAACATTATATCATCAACAAAAAGGTTCCTATAAAAGCTAAAAAAATAGTTGATAAACAAGGAAGAACTAGGTTGGTAAATGCTATTTATAATGATCCAACTTTTATCTCCTATCAACCATTACTTTTGCACTCAGCCACTAATGATATTAACAGATTAACTAATGAAAAATTAAAATACTTTAAATGGTACTTAAATGCAGGGTATTCCTTAAATCAGAAAGATACTAATCTGAGTAAACAACTATACGAATTGAACAAAATAGTAGATCTAAAAGAAGCTTTTAACACATATTGGCTCCAGTTAGAGCTTACTAAAATAAAATATCCTCTATAAAGAAAATACAATCACAATACTTCGAGAAAGAATCGTTAATTGATTTCTTGGGAATTTTAGAAGACATATGGAGGAACATTTTCTATCGCTCCCTTAACAAAAAAGAGGAGACGTTCTCCTTAGAACAGGAGAACCGCTTTTCTGTCAACACTCAGAAACGTGCTCCTCATAACAAGCGGGGCATAGAAATTCGTATGTACAGCTAGTATTAGGGCAAAATTTTAAATCATCGGGATGGAATTTTTCTTCGCATTTTTCACAGGCTATCATAAGTAACACACCTCCTTTTGATATGCTTCCAATATAATAGTTCCACCTTTCATTTGTAAATATGATTTAAAGACAATAAGAAAGCAAGTGAAGAAAAATACTGTTGTATTCCCTCACTTGCTTTCTAAAATGGTCCTATCGACCCATTCATACTTTTATGTTTATTTAAGTTCTCCATCATAACCGGGATCTTGGATATAATCCTCTTCTAACTCATTGTCCAAAAGTTCTTCATAATTCATATTATCTTCATCGACGCTATTTAGTACTTGCTTATTTTTAAATATTTTTTCAAACATCTCAAGCACCCCATTTCGTTGATTTAATACTATATACCCTCATTGTATAATAGTATTATTAACAATATGTTATGTTTTTATTAATTTTTGTAAACGATTTCATAATTTATTGTAAAGCATTTTTGAATGAAAAGCAAAAGTTAACTTTTATCAAACAACATGATAATCGCTTAGCATAGAAAAAGGACAGCTCCTCAAAGAGAAGATCTGTCCATAATTGTAATGGAATTATCCTTATTATTAATGATGTAATCGAAGCCTTCTCCTCTAATGAAATATTGCTGTTTATTGTTGCTATAAACAACGTCCTCTTCTGTTAGATTTACATTCTCAGGCTCCAATTCTTCCATGTCATTGATGACAATCCCAGTCACTTTGTCTTGCTCTATTAGATAATAAATACCTTCATATGGCAAGTATAAAGCTGGTTGTCCTTGAAACTCCGTCATTTCTCCACCATTTACATTTTCCTCTAAATCACTTGCATCTGATCCCATGAATGCCATTAAGAATTCATAGGAGCTCTGAACAGTTTCAGAGAAATACGGTGCGAAGCGAGAAGTAACAACCTCACCACTTTCGCTAGTAAAAGAAGAAACGTCTTCTTTGTTGATAAAATACTGTTCATTTTCATACTCTATTTTAGCAACATTAGCATTTTGCGCAATTAATCCCACATTGTTTCCAAATGGTAGCTTTAATTCTGATTCCTTTTTCAAGCTGTCATCTGCATACAAAGTTGTTTCCTCATTGAGGATGATTCCTTCCGCATTGACATTTTCCCATGCTGTTTCCTCAATAGATTTTTCCTTCTCTGCTTCCTTTACAGACATTGTCTCTTTTGCAAATAAATTGGCAGAAGCGATCGTTTTTAATGGTTGATCAATAAATAAAGAAGCTCCACTTAAAAGAATCAAGACAGCGAGAATACTAAGCTGAAGCTTAGACATTATTCCCGTATGGTTTCCTTTTTTTGATTTGGAAGACTTTGAAATAAGACGTGAAGAGTTGTCCTTGCTTTCAAGCGGCCTTTTTCTTCCTTCTTTATGTCTAGTTTGGTAGGTTACTTTTTCCTCTTTAGAAAGCTTATTAAAACGTTCAATAAACTTTTTATATTCAGCCACTACCACTTTTGTTTCATCGAACATTTTTAGTTCGCCATAATGCATCCATATAACACGATCACAAATCTTTTCAATCTGGCCTATCGAGTGACTGACAAAGAATATCGTTTTCCCTTGTTTTTTGAATTCTGTAATTCTATCCACACATTTTTGATAAAATGTCTGATCCCCTACAGATAAAGCTTCATCTATTATTAAAATATCGGGATCATTATGAATAGAAATCGCAAAACCTAACCGGGATTTCATCCCACTTGAGTAGTTTTTGACAGGTTGATCGATAAATTCGCCAATATCTGCAAATTCGACAATCGAATCATACATTTCTTCAATTTCTCTTTTTGTGAAACCCATCATTAAACATTTCAAATAAATATTATCTTTTCCAGTTAGACTGTTATTCAGCCCTGCAGCGATTGCAATAAGAGAAGGTTGTCCATCCATTTCAATTTCCCCAGAAGTTGGCGGAATCATTCTTGCTAATAGATTAGACATGGTAGATTTACCAGAACCGTTTATTCCAACAAATCCAATCGTTTCCCCTTCCATCACATCAAAAGATATATTTCTTACACCATAAAAACTGGACTTACTTTTATTAGGAAAAAACATATCTGTAATTTTTTCTTTTTTACTTGTCGTTAGACTATACTTTTTAGAAACATCATTAAACGAAACCTTGAGATTCATTTATATATAATTCTCCTTTGTTTACTTTAAAGAAAATCGACAAACTTATCCCTAAACTTAAGATGAAGAATAGAACCTGCAAGTAAGAGGATTAACGTTATCAGCCAAAAATAAATCGTATACTTTAAATCTTGGAAAAACCAAACTCCATTTAGGAAACTATTACGATAACCACTTACAATATAATAAAACGGATTTAATTTTAATATCGTTTGAATAGTACTACTCATATGAGATGAATCCCAGAATAAAGGTGTCACAAAAAATAGTAATCTCATAACTGCTTGTAACATTTGCTGGTAATCTCTTATTAACACACTAATAGTAGAATTTAAAAGAGTAAGTGCAAACATAAATACTATCATACTAACTAAATAATAGGGAAATTGCAGCCAATGCAGAGAAGGATATACTCCGTTACTCAATAGCACAATCAGATAAATAGCAACCATGACAAAATGAACGAATAAATTCGATGCAATCGCAACGGACGGTAACGAGCTTATCGGGAAATTCATTTTTGCTACCATATTTATTCGTTTAAATACACTATTAGATCCATCTAGTACGGTAGGACTCATAAAGAACCATGCAATCATTCCTCCTAGCATCCATACGATGAAATCATATTCTCCAACTGGCTGTCCTTTTCGGATCCCAAGACCAAACACAAACCAATAGGCAAATACCTGAATTAAAGGATTTAGCCATTGCCATAAGATACCTAAATAATGTTGCTCATATTTTGATTTTGTTTCATAAATCGCTAAACGAATTATTAAAGGGATTGATCTATACTGTTCTTTTAAGATTATTTTTATTTCATTCATGAAAATCTTCCTCAGTTAAATTAGATTTCTGCGGGCACCATTTGCAAATACAACAAATGTCATTATCCCATAATATAAGAGATTTTTAAAGTGATAATTTGATAACAAAAAAGTACTAGTGTCGTTCCCGTAGCCTTTCTAGTTGGTAAGAAATCAGTTTTTTTAGTATGGAGTCATCCTTTTGATTATACCACTTGTAAGGCATTGTTATGACTCGTGTATATGTACATATAACAACAAATAAAATACTCCTTATAATTTGAAATTTGGTAGTTGTGACCAAATTTCAAATTACAGGAGAATCAACATCTCTATCCTTCCCTTTATACGGTTTGGTAGATTTAGCTATATTACTGGTTATCCATTATTCTCAATGGTTACAAAGGATGATTTATCTGCAACAATATTATTCTTAATGCTATTTAACGTATTATTTTTGATCATAATGCCATTTACTAAATCAATGTGTATATTGACATAGGCACTCGCTTCAGCAGCTTTGCTACCAATAAATTGATTATCCAAAATCTCTACATTCTTTATTTCCGCAACTCCCTCTTCATTTTCGTGACCAGTTAATTTTATATTTTCACTTCTCGTATTTCTAAATAAGTTATTCACAATGAAAATATTCTTTCCAGCTTGTAGCTCTGGGCTTAAGGAAGCATCTCTTCGATAATTTTTTTTGGGAGTTTCCATCAATATTGCACTTTCCGTATTGTAAAAAGTATTTTTGGCAATCGTCACATCTTGATACGCATTTAAATGGATGCCAGCCATTGTCATCCCATTAAATACATTTTGCTGAATTTTAATCTCTTTATTAAATTCAGTTAAGATACCAAGTCCATGATTTCCTACCCCTACTGGCCAAGGACCGAATCCTGCCGTATCACTACGACTAAATGTACAGTTTTGGACTGTCACTTTCTCCGTATGCTTGCCATCAAATTTCCCAAATGCCATAAATCCTTTTTCCGTATGATTTGCGATTTGTATGGCTTCGATGTACCCTTTTGATTGATCTTCGGTTCCATCTTTAAACCCTGTGAAGCGAACATTATCAATTAAAACATTACGAGAGGAGTTTAAGTCGATGGCATGGGAATTATATTGATTTTTTATGACGATATTTCGCAGAATCATCCCCTCTGCTCTCCCTATCCCAAACCATCCACCTGGCACGGCAGAATCAAGGGATTCGTTCATAATATAAGTCCCACCTTCAACGAGGATATTTCCATTTCCATCGTATTCATCATACTCTGCGCCAACATCTCCATTAATCATAAATAAGCCGCTATGCTTTCGAATGATGGTAGTATTATCCGATAAAGATAATCGCGTGTTTTGATAAATTTTAATAATATGATTTAATTGAAAGGTCCCCTCTGGGATAACGACTGTTCCGCCGCCATTATTTTTCACTTCATCTAAGGCTAATTGAATGGCCTTCCAATCATCTTTATTATCATTTGCTCTCGCTCCAAAATCATCAACGATATTTACTTCTAAGTCTTCAAATTTTTCAAAATCCACTGCGCTATATACAAAATTTTTCGTAGACATTTCCCTATTGATCATTTTATGTTGATGAACGACTACTTTCTTAAAATCCACAAATACAAATATAGATATAAGTAATATACTTAGAATTATCAGGACGAAATAAATTTTCTTACTCATGACTCCCCCTATTATTGTACAACCCCTATGTTTATATTCTCATCAAATGCATGAACATAAACATAATCTTATTAAAAATGAAGCAAATACTTCATTCGTTCTCTTGTTTATGCCTTACTCCAAACAACCATTCTTTTCCTTTTTCTTCAAAAGTTCAGGAGTCAGGAAATTTTATTTCCTTTTTTATTACATTATACTCAAAAAAAGAAACGGTCAAGTTTTGCTACGTTCAATCATTTAACACTAGCTGGATATATCCTCTTCAATCTACACATGCTATGATATACCCTCAAATAGTTTTTTTAGCAGAAATCAGATGAATACGGTATACTAACTATTAAAGCTGAAAATAGATAACGGTATATCTTCTATTTTCCTGTAAATGATAACGCCTAAAACCTTGTATCTCTATTGTATTCAACTATAATTGGAAGGAAATATTTTATTCCAATTTATTCTATAGTTGTGATAAAATAACTTACTGAATTTAAGGGGGAGTATTTTTTTATGCCTAAAATTAAAGTAGCTATTATTGGTTCTTGTGTTACTAGAGAGGCCTTTATTACTAGAAATAATCCAAACTATAAAGAATTTTATGAAGTGGGGCCGTTAGCTTGGCAAAGCAGTATTGTTAGTTTTGTGTCACCACCTGTTGATCAGAATGTTTACAATATTGAGCCAAGTGAGGAAATGAATACCCATAGCACGGAAACTATGAGAAGTGACATGGAAAAAACAAGTATCAAAGCGATCGCGGAATATAAACCAGATTATTTGATCGTTGATTTCTACGCAGACGTTCGTTATGGGATTGCGCAAATTGGCGATGCTTTTATCACAAATAATCCAAATAACTTTAGAAAGACCGATTATTTTAAGAACAAACAAGAATTCATTTCTTATCATATGAATTCTAAATATAATGACTATATGGCTATCTTTAAAGAGAACCTTGACAAGTTTATGCAATGGAAATCAGAAACGCTGCCAGAAACGAAGGTAATCTTAAATTGCTTTAGGTATAGTACTCATTATCGTGAAAATGGAGAAGACGTATATTTCGTGAAATACAAAGGTACTAACACAAGAGATGATTTGTACAAGCGTATTTTAAGAGAAAATGATACTTTTGACACATTATATAAGTATGCAATCGAAAAGTATGATTTATTAGCAATCGATAACAGAGATAAAGTATACTATTCAGATGGTAATCATCCGTATGGTGTAAGTCCATGGCATTTTGGAAAAACCTTCTTTCAAGATTTCATGTTAGACCTGCATAGTATTGTGGTAAAAAGCAAATTAGAAGAAAATGCAAAAGCAGTACCAGTATCTCAAGTGTAAAAAGAATCAGGAATAAAGAGCCATCAAGTGTGGCTCTTTTTATTTTAACAAAACGAGATAAATTCGAATCAATAGGTATTTTGAAATAAGAAAAAAAGACCATAAAAAAAGTTACCCTTAAGGTAACTTTTTAATTAATCACTCTTTATTTTCGTTTTCAATAAAATCAATTAGTGCAATTTTATTCATCTCATGCATCACGTTTTCTTGGTAGGCTTTTTCTAAATGCCAAGGCGTTATGCCATATGGATGATTACCGTCTCCAATATACTCAGCATTAAGATTATTAATGAATCTCAACTCCGTATATGTTTCTTCCAGATATGTCTCGATAATCGCAAAATTCTCGTTTTCTTTTTCTAGATAAGGGTATTTACTTAAGTCAAATTCATATAACTTATTATTTTTCATATACTCTTTTGTATATCTAAATTTATTTACGATTATTTTTGTGTTTGGCAAATTTTGATTTTTCCATTCCATAAACTCAGCAAACTTCTTTTTAAAGATTGGAAAATACTCATTAAATTTATTATTTGAATGAATATGATAATCATGCTTCTTCTCTTTGTAGAATGTTGTTTTTCTTAAAGTGGAAGGATTATTCGTGATAAATGTCTCTCCGGCTCTAACAATACCATAACGCACATCTGCATATAGATCGATAATTAAATAATCTGGTTTATATTCTATCATTTGTGTAACGGCGCTCTTATAGATATCGGTGGTTAAAACACCTTTTTTATACTCCGAAAGCTCCTCTGGTAAATCAATAAGGCCTTCGTTTACCTGATTGCTTAAAAAGCTAACAATAGATGTTTGAAAGGCAACTGGCCCTATTTGGTACATTCTTTTGTATTCAGGATTATTAACCGTTGTAAAAGCCTCTCTTGAAACACATGATCCAATAATTGAAATCTTTACTTTATCCAATTTCATTCCCCTTCGTTATATAATTTTATGACGTTAAATGATTTTAGAGTTTTATAATATTATTGTAACAAACAAAAAACTATTTTTCCTGCATCGTACTAAAAACATGGATAATTCGGATGTGCATATATGCCTATGATAACATTTACATATTCATTAAACCAACTGATTTGCTAATAAAAAAATAGGAGATCACGTTTCTATCATTATCTATTGAATGGTTCTATATACTAAATCAAAATTAGTATACCCTAAATGCATTTACTCCCACTAGGTATTTTATCACTTTTCTCGCTATTTCCGACTAGTTAAATATGACTATTTACGGAACAAAAATATATAGCCATCAAAATTGCTGATAGGCTATATATTTATGAAAGATATTATTTAACAATAAGCTTCTGCGTTTTTAAGACAAAATTATATACAGCCCTATTTTTTCTTAATATCGCTTTTAATTTATTTGTATATCGATTATTTCTTAATCTTTCAGCAAAGCTTCTTTCTTGTCTAAGCGCTAGCTTTTTACTGTTTTTCATAATGGCAGTGAATGTTCGCTTACAGTTATTCTTATCCACATATTTAAAGTAATGCTTTCGATACTTTCCGTACTCTTCTTTCTCCTCAAAGTCCCGATTAGCATATTCCTGTATTCCATTGATTAAATGCTCTAAATCAAATGCTCGATCGCCAAATAAATCCTTATCCATATCAAGATAGCTGCCTTGGTACATATTATATTCATCAATATCAAACTGGTAGAATAAAATTGGCTTTCTCATATGGAACATTTCCCATGCCACACTAGAATAATCGGTAACCAGCATAGAAGAATGCATTAGTAATTCATTAACCTTTTCTTCGCCATATTGATAGATCTTTACATTCTTATTATCTGTCTTAAATTTGTCGACATAATCCTTAAATTTAGGATGAATGTAAAACTGCAGCTTAATATTTTTTTCCTCTAATAGTGCATTAAGCTTTGGCGAAGTAAGTAAGCCCGTGTAATTCTTATAATAATCGGTGTTAATAAATTTTTCTTCTGGTAGGTCATCCATCCATGTTCTCCATGTTGGCATGACGAAAATTACTTTTTCTTTGTTTTGTTGTGACTTATCCTCTAGTACATCCCATCGGCTTAGCCCTGTCACAATTACCTCTTTATCGTTATATCCAAAGCTATCTTTAATAATATTTTTTTCATAATCAGAGGAAACAACAAAGAGATCGACAAAGTTTTTGCCTGTCTTTCTAAATACATGGTCTACTTTCTTCAACGCAATAACGCCATGCTGTAAGAAGACATGCTTCTTCGTTTCTAGCGCTCTTCTCAGACGGCCTTTTTCAATTCGAATATCATAGGCATGTCCTTTGGATTCGGAGGATACTAATAATTCCGCTGCATATACATAAAGCATATGCTTAAAGCTCATATAATCAATAACCTTATCTTCCATGCCCTCTAAATTCGAATAATCTGGCGAGTCTTTTTTCATGATGTAATAGAAGTTTTTCTTTTTGTTATTGTCATAGCAATACTTAAAGAAAAAGTAGCCATTATCCTGTGCACCTTCTGAGAACTTTTCAAACCCTAACCAGATAGACTTTCTTTCAAAATAAGGCTTGAACAGCTTGTACGTATAATAAGCGAGATTTTCCTTTATTTTGTACGATAAGCCTTCATGGACTTCTTTCTTCTTATATCCAAAAGCTAATGTATTAACCGAAGTAATATACGGATAAACAAAGAAACCATTATCGTATTCGTATGAATAGCGAATAACTCTGTTCGTAATCGTTTTTCTTACTTTCGGTGCTGGGTTTTTAAGCTTTTGCAGATAGTTCTCCCCATCTACCGTAATTACTACAAATAAGTCCCAATAGTAATTCTGAAGCTCTAAATCCTTTAAATCAATGCGATAGCTAACCTTTGATGTATTCTTATTGATTTTCGTCTGTTCAGCTGGGAATGTATACTCAATATCTTCAATCTTATCGCGATATTTAAAGATAAATTGATTGACTTGATAATTGTCGCACTCCGGAAGCTCAAGAATCACATCTCCGCTAATGATGCCCTTTTTCATGCCGAATTTTTCAATAGACATCTTCGATTTTAACTTTTCATTATATAAAGCTTGTTCCGGACGAATGATGATCGCCAGTTCATTCTTAATCGTTAAATATGGTGTGACGACATTCGTGCTATCTGCCTTTATCGATGAAAAATAGCGTTTATGAGACGGTAGCTCTTGCTTATCAAAGCAGCCTATTTTATTAAATTCAATACGACCTTGATTATTTAGCTCTAAGAATAAATCCCAACGAGAAACCTCATTTTGATAAGAGTCAATAAAGGTAGATAAATCTACTGTAACCAAACCAGTTGAATTATCGACTACCACGTCTTGCCACCAAATGTCCTTGGATTTTCTTTCTCTAAACATCAATCTTCCACTGCTAATATTTCGATTAAAAGCATTCATTTTAAATGATAGTAACTGCCCAGTTACTTGTACATTTTCAATTGTGCTTTGTCCAGATTCCTTTTTATATACTTCTCTATTATAAACGGCTTCCCCACCAATAAGAAAAGCGAGCTCATTTAAACCAGTAAGATACGTAATGACACTTTTCTTAGCTTTTACCTTTACTGGCTTCATATGTCGATTAATTGGTGCTTCAATCACTTCATCTTCTTTTTTGATTTCATATACAAAGACAGTCTTGTTTTTGTACAATTTCAAATAGATTTTCCAACGTTGCCCATTGGAAAAAATCCCTTCCGAAAACATTCTCTCTAAATGGAAGCGAAGTTGATTCTCATTATTAAATGTTGCTTCTTTATGATGCAAAGTAACCATTTGAGCCGTCTTTACATTTTTTATAAGGATCGCATAGGATTCAAAGTCCTTTACCATCTTCCCTGCTTTAAGATCAACATTTAATACACTGCTGTCTTGTTGATAATTCTTAATGAATAAGGTATTGCGTTTTACATGTAAATTCTGTTTGTCCAAGAGATGATCATCGGTAACCATAAACGTGAATACCCCTTTATCGTTTACATAAGGAGCAACCTTTTTATCTCTTCTTACTTTAAAAGGTTTAAACTTATTCTTTTGGTCTAAAGTTAAACGATAATCAATCTTTGCATCCTTTGTTTTCGCCATCAAGAATAAATTATACTCAGAACTTAATTCGTAATTTTTCATATTAGATAAATCAATTTCAAACTCAGAAGGTTTATTAGCTTGGAAAGTATAATTTACAGGAATAAACTTCTTTTCATCTCTATTATATAAAGCAATGAAATAAGGAGTATCATCTGCAATGATCATATCAGCTATCTTAAATTTAACTTTGGATTTTGTAATCTTCACATTACTAATCGTCAACTTTTCTTTAACAGCTTCACAATAGGACGCAAAGACCGCTGGAGCATTTCCATACATGATGGACAAATTCCCTTTTTGCGTAATATACGGCACAGCAACTCTAGTATTGCTAATCTTATACATGGAAGAAGAGAAATTACTTGTAGCATTTTCACTATTAAAGTTCTTAAAGTATACTCTCTTTCTTTTTCCATCAATTACCAGGTGGACATCAATGATATTCTTATGCAATTGGTTAAATGGAATTTTCGCTACATTTATTTCTAAAACCGTTCTGCCATTTTTCGCCTCTAATAAAGGTGTTAGGGTTCTGTGTTTTTTTGTAGCTCTGTTTGTCAAATAAACTTCAACTTTATGATTATTAATTTCAGTCGGTTCAACATCTAGTCGAAGATAATTATCTATTAGCTCGTAGCCAAGAATAGATATTGATTTCATACTCTCACGCCTTTACTTATTAATTTCATTATCTATATTTTATGTATTAGTATTATAAAAATAGATTTTATCTATTTGTCAAAAAAATAAAAAATAGTGTTTGTAAATAAACACTGCAAGCTTTTTAATCCATATCCAAATTCCAGCTTTTATTGAAAACACCCTTAGAAAAAAATCCCTATACCACAAATAATTGTAAATTTCCAATAATTAGCTAGCTATTTTTTACGCTTTTTCATTCTATCATATTCTTTTATTTTTTTAGACATATTCTGATAAATATTACATAATATATCCAAAACGTAATCTTTATGAAATATTATGGCTTACTTTACCTTAAATAATCTGAGATTTCAATAATCCATTCTCAGTATTTTTTCTAGTGAAATTTGTCAAGGTTTCTTGTTTATTGACAGAAGATAGGAGAGGATGGGAGGGAAGGAGTTCGTTTCTTTCATATATACACTCTGGTAAAAAAATGAAGATAACTACTGTCTATTTATTTCCATCGAGTAACAAAATTTCCGATAAACGATTGTTTATTTTTTTCTAAAGTAAAATTTTTTCTTCTATTATATATTCCCAATTTTGCACGTAGAAAATACAGCTGAACACCAGCCATTATATTCCAATAATAGAAGTTCAATGATTCATTGTCCTTTATTAAAAATACAGATGAAGGGATTACAGTTTGACCTAGGATAGGACCATATTACTTGCATTTCTTTTCTCAAAATTTTATCGTTCCTCTACGGGTAATTAGTCCCCCACTATTTGAAAAATAACTTTTCGAAACTTTGTTTATTTAATTTCTTATTATTAATTGAATTGCCTCCAGCTCTTGAAGACATTTATATAAATTTTTCAGTAGTTACTTGGAGAAAAAATTAAAGGAGTAGATCATTCACATAAGCTCTTGATTTTTCACGGAAATGCGAGGAATAAATTAGAAAATTGTAGGCATCTTGAGTGAAGACACCTACAATTAGGAAAAAAACATCCATCACCTTATACTTTGAAATTCTATACATACTCTATTGCGAAGCAAAAGCATCTCCCCCACAACTTCCTACTTCCCGATTAAACTCATCCATCATTTTACGCCATGCCGTTTCAAGGCTTGAGTCTAGATTAAATAGACCGGAGCTGCCGACTATGAATACTTCCGCTCCTGCATCTGCGAGCTTTTTATACGTTTTTCGATTACAGGAACCATCAATCGTAATCATATAATGATAGTTATTCGTTTTTTTCCATAATTTTGCTTGTTTTATTTTGTCTATCATCTCTGCTATGAACGATTGACCCGCAAATCCAGGATCTACCGTCATGATGGTTAGCATATCCGCATAATGCAAATAAGGAAGAGCTGCTTCTAAGGGGGTTTCTGGATTTAAGACTACGCCAAACTTTTTCCCTCTTTTTCTAATCTGTTCGATTAATCGAAAGGCCTTACCATTAATGGTTTCAACATGTAAACTAATAAAATCTGCGCCTGCATCAATCGTCTCATCAAGAAAATCCTCTGGGTTTTCTACCATTAAATGAGCATCAATTGGTAAGGTAGCAAGTTTTTTTAGCTCTTTGATAAAGAAGGGAGACAACGTGATATTTTTAACAAAATGACCATCCATAATATCCACATGGTAAAAATTCGCATAGCTATTTAACAATGTGACTTGCTCTTTAAAGCTAGATATATCCATACACATTAATGAGGGGGAAAATTTATACATTTCATCTCGCCTCCATTTTTTTAACCTATGGAACTTCTGCTAATCCAATCATATCCATCGCCTGGGAAATGGCTACTATCGCTTCATCTTCATCTGCTCCGTCAGCTATAATGATAAGCTCGGATCCAAAGGGGATTCCTAATGACATCACGCCCATAATTGATTTTAAATTGACTATTGTTTCATTAAACTCCAAGTGTATATCTGCTACAAATTTAGATGCTAATTTAACTAACGCCATAGCTGGACGAGCGTGAATACCTCCAACATCTACGACTTTAAACTTTTTTTCAGCCATCTCTCGCACCACCTTGCTAAGTATGGAAAATTTCTTCCTTATCCATAATTGACCTATTCTAAATTTGCATGATTATTTTTAATCTCTTCTTCATTAAAAGTCATGCGATCCATAATTTCATAAGTAAGGGCATCTCCCATGATATAAAGAACCTGTTCAAACAATGTAGACATCGGCTGAAAAGAATGAAATTCATCTGGAAGACCCAATTTCGTTTTGCAAGGAATTCGAAGAGAATAATCTGCCAAAGTTCCTGCACTACTATCTGGATTGCTTCCAATATAAAGAACATCTACCTTTAAACTCTTTGCTTTTTCGGCTATTTTTACAGGAATAATGCTTTCTCCAGAAGAGGAAGCTACAATTAATAAATCTCCCTTTAAAACTGCTGCTTCCGTTTCGCTGCCTACATAATTTATATCGATTCCTAAGTGTCGAAGCCGTTTAACCCATGCCTTAAGAGAAATAAGGACACGTCCAACCCCAACAACAAGCACCCTATTCGCCTGAATAATAAGTTCTGCCGATTGAGTAACTTCTTTCTGATTTACTAATTCACAAACAGCCTCCATTTCTGAGAGTATCCTTTTGGCATAATTCACTTCTTCCCCCTCCTTACTTGCTGTTTGAGTAAATAGCTTTGCAAATAGAAATTTTTCTTTCATATATATGATCAAATAATGTTCCTAAATGGTCTAGATTCGATCTATGGGTGATTAAATCGGAAACAACGAGGTTCCCTTCATCCATCATATCCACTGTATATCTCCATTCATTAACCGGTGCATCTAGATAATAGGAATTCCAGACTCCTTTTAAAATGATTTCCTTTCGCAAAATATCACTATGATTCGCGAGAGAAATGGTTGTATCCTTATGGGGATTTCCAAGCAAGGCTATGCTTCCAAAGGTTCGAACACATTCTACTGCCGTGTTGATGCCATTGGAGGTTCCGGTTCCTTCTATTACCACATCGGCTCCTATTCCATTTGTCAAATGAAGAATGACCTCCTTGCAGTTCTCCTTTAAGGAATGAACCGCCTGAAGTCCTCTGCTTTTTGCAAAGTTTACTTTTTCATCCGTTATATCAACAACTACAACATTTTTAGCCCCAAATAACCTTGCCCATCTTGCCATTAATATGCCTATTGGACCTGCCCCTAAAATGACAACTGTATCACCAGCCTTTACCTCTCCTTTTCGAAGGGCATGCTGAGCAACCGTTGCTGGCTCTACTAAAGACAGGGATTCCTTCGAAATATTGGGATTATTGGAAAAAACTAAGTGCCACTTAGAAGGAAGGAGACAATATTCTGCAAATCCTCCATCACTTCTTGATCCTAAATAATTATAGTTTTTGCATTGTGCATAATTCCCCGTCAGACAGCATTCACATGTAAGGCAAGGAATCAAAGGGAATATCGCTCCTGTTTTCCCAATCAACTCTCGATCTTCCTCATCTCCAACTTCGACTACCGTTCCAGAAAACTCATGGCCTAACGTGACAGGAAATACCCTTGTACCCAGTTCATACACTCTCGGAATATCGGAGCCACATATTCCACAAGCTTCCACCTTTACAAGAATTTCGCTTCCCTTTGGTACCGGCTTTTCCACTTCATTTAACGTAAATTGATTGATCCCATGCAGTCTCATTGCTTTCATCTGAATTACTCCTTTATCCATCTCCGTTCCATTTTTCGGTAACGTGAAATGGTAATTATTCATATGACATGTTCCTTCACAAGAGATTTTTAATTTCTATCACTTTTTCCGAGGGAATAATGTGGATAGATGTTTCGATTCCTTTATCTAAGAACTCCTTCAATACTTTCCTTTCATCTTCTGTCGCTGCAATATTTTTATATAATGTCTTTCGCTCAGCATTTAGGCCCATTCCGCCAATATTAATTTTTTCAAAAGGAATGCCTGCATCGACCAGAGGTTTTAGCGTAAGTGGAGTTTTGACTAGAATAAAGGTTGGCACCTTTTGTTCTTCCTGTAACTCCTTCAATGCTCTCTCTTCATTTAAGACCTGCACCTTTACTCCACTAGGAGCAGCCAATTCTAGAATACTAATCATAAATTCGTCGTCTGCCACTTTATTGTCGATAATAATGATTTTCTTGGCAGGCATTACCTTCATCCATGCGGTCATGACCTGGCCATGTATTAATCGATCATCAATTCTCACTAAGTTCACGTTTTTCATCCGATCTTCTCCTTATGTTTTTTGATTTCTTTTCGGTAAGACTCTTATCCCATTCCTTCCGAATTCCAAAGCACTTTGTGCTAATGCTGATATATCACTGTTTGCTTCTCTCTCCAATGAAAGATGCATTAACATAGGCATATTCATGCCCGTGATAATTTCAACATTACACTCTTTGCTTATTAAGCCTATTTGGTTATACGGCGTGCCCCCAAGTAAATCTACTAATACAAGTACACCCTTTCCATCATCTAACTCGTTAACTGCTTGCTTCACTCTTTCTCCAAATACATCTGGACTTTCTCCCTCCTCTAATGCAACTGCTAGGACTCTTTCCATTTTTCCGGAAATCATTGCTGTACTATCTAACAGCTGTTTACTTAAATTCCCGTGACTTAGCAGCAGAATTCCAATCATATCCTCATCTCCTTCGCAACATTTTCTATTCAAGAAACGAACTAGGCTGTTCGAAAAGTTTAATAGTATTTAAGTCTTTGCAAAAATAGAGCAACTTTCGGACAGCCCGCTATCCTTCCCTATTAATCTCTTTTTGATTTATCCCGTAATGGTTAAAATTCCTAAATAAGAAGCAGCAATTCCTGCAACAAATAAAATCGCAATAATATAGGTTGGGTTCATTTTTTTCGATATTAATTTCCAAATAATTAATGTGGTTACTAATGGAAGAATTCCTGGCAGTAAAGAATCTAGTACTCCCTGCAATTCAAAACCAACTTCTCCCACTTTGAAATTTATCGGTGTCATAATGCCCACTCTGCTTGCTGCCATATTACCTACAACCATTAATCCAATAATGCTGAATACTTCCGTAATTTTATTTAGAGTACCAGCCTTTAAAAACTTCAAAATCGATGTTTTCCCTTGTTTATAGCCCATCATGTACATCGTATATCCCATGGAAAGCATGATTATTTTATATAATATTTCAAAAATAATTGGACCAGCAAAGTTACCTGCAATCGCTAAACTACAGGCGATGCCAGCTAAGATTGGATAAACGATTCCTTGCGAAATGGTATCCCCTATCCCCGCCATAGGTCCCATTAATCCCGTTCTTACAGAGTTAATATCCTCTGCTGTTATCTCTTTGCTTTTAGAAGATTGCTCTTCCATGGAAGCAGATATCCCATGTATTACTGTTCCAAAGTAAGAAGGCTCCGTATTGAAAAACACCATATACTTCTTTAAAGCTGCTGCTTGATCTTTTTTATTTTTATATAATCTTCTTACAATCGGAATCATTGCATTTGTAGTGCCAAGTGCTTGAAGTCTTTCATAGTTATAACAGGTTTCACTGGAATAACCGAGTAGCCAATGTTTAATGAGATCGGACTTTCTTAATGACGGAAGCTCGTTTTGTGGAGGCTGGATTTCTTCTATATCTTTCTTATCATTCATCCTTATGCATTCCCTTCTGCTTCATTTTTTTTATTTGAAAACAGATAGATTAATACACCAATCGCAGCGGCAAATATCGTTATTGCCATAATGTCTAATTTCAGATAAATCGTCGCAAAATACCCGACAAAGAAGAAGGCAACTAGTTTCTTCTTTCCTAAATAGTTTAGTAGCATCGCTATTCCTAGTGCAGGCATTAAAGCACCCACTACTTCTAAAGCAGAGATTAAGGACTTCGGTAATGCATCTAACATATTTGTAGCAAATGTTCCTCCAAAATATACAAGTATAAATGCTGGAACTCCATAAAGCAGGAAGCTTAAGATGCCCGATGGTAAATAGTTCATTAATCTAAGCCCAGTGATATTCCCTTCCTCTAGGTATTTATCTGCCTTATGAATCCAAAAGCTATTAATTGTCATATACGCTTGGTTAATAAATATTCCTAATAAACTAAATGGAACGGCAAAGGTAGGTGCTAATTTAGGATCAGCTCCCGATAATAACGTCAATGCTGTTCCAAAAACCCCCGCGGCCATTAAATTCCCCGGCATTGTTCCTCCTGCTGTTATCCATCCCAAATAGGTGAGCTGAATATATGCAGCAGCCTTCATTCCTTCTATTGGCTCACCCATCGCTAATGCAACTAAAAACCCTACCCATATCGGATATAACCAAGTTCTTGTGATGACATGGCTCACCCACCACTGACTTAAAGTAGAAATAATCGCTACAATAAATGCTGATATAAACATTTCCTTACACCCCTTCCTCAAATTAAACTTCAAAGAAAACGCAGGAAAACACTTGATAACCTATGTTGGCCTCACCTCCTCTAATTTTTTCCTACTACTCCTCAAGGGAATCGATAAATCTGCATATCTCATCAACCGTTTGTTTTTCATCTTCTCCAATAGCCTTAATGACAAGAAAAGCATTCTCCCTTAATTCTCCTTCTAACAAACTGAAAATATCTTTTGGGTCAATCATAATGGTGCCATTCATTATCTTAACCTCACTTTTAAAACGCTTACATTTTTCAACTAACTCAAATGCCGGTCTTGCATGCAAACCACTAGGATTATTAATTACTATTTCTCTCCTATACATATTTTCATCCCTATCTAAAATTTACTTTCCGTATCTTCCCTTCATCATTCTCCTCTTCCACTATTGATTTTATTGTTTGATATAAAGCTTTTTCATCCTTGCTAGCAAGCATTCTATTTACCTTTTTCTCCTCATTACAAAGCCTAACGGTTTCTTTTAATACAGAAAAATGTTCATTTTTATCCGTTGATGCGATAACGATTAATAATTTTACAAAATGCTCCTCGCTGAATCGCACGGCTTTCTTGATGGTCAGAACAGAGACTCCTGATTTACAAACATTATGATTGGATTGAGCATGGGCTAGATATACACCATTGCCAAAATAGGTATAACATCCATACAACTCAACATTCGTAATCATCGAATCAATATAACTACTAGTAATACTTCCATTCTCCAATAATGGATAGGAAGCCTGGGCTAATGCATCTCTCCAGTCGGAAATACTTTCAATGCATTGAACATTCTTTTCCTCTAACAATTGCAGTATATTAGGGATCGGCTTAAGAAAATATTTGCTAATTTCTTCTTTAACAGTCGCTTTATAAGCCTTCGGAATATACTTCTGGATACTCGTATAAAGATCTTCACTTAAGTCTTGATTGCTTATCATGCGGTATCTCAAATAAACTTCCAGTACCTTTTTCTCATCAGAATTGTTTAATTGGTTTGATATATAGGCATAAAAACCATTATATTTTAACAATTGAGTAGAGATAACTACACTGTATTCGCCTTCATAATCAGGCAATTGAGGAGGATGGATGATATCGATTACTTGAAACATCGGAAGACGCGCATTCATTTTCTCCTTCAATTTCTCTCCCTCTCCAAGCTCTTTAACAACCAGCAAAATTTTAATTTTGCCTATATCTATATTATTACGTCTCATATGGGCACTAACATGTAGCGTTAAATAGGCAACTTCCGATTCATTAATAGGGTAGCCAATTGCTTTGGAGAGCTCTTTAGCCGAGATATTCACTAAATCAAATATTTCCTTCGTGTCATTTTGAATTTCTTCTATGTCACAAACATCTAATAAACCATACATATAACGATAGATAGAGACATTCAAATGCTTTGCTAAATTATAAACAAGCAAATCCTTATTTTCGATCTCTATTCCAATTAGTCTTTGAAAATTATCTACCAATATTTCTGCTTTCTCCTTATAATAGGGTAGCTTATCATTTGAAATCGAAGAGCCATCTCTTAGTCTCGCTCCAAGCAGTTGGATTGTAATATATGCCTGATCCTCCCGCTTTTTTTCTGGGAAGTATTTATTTACTAGATGATAGGCTTTTTTCTCAAAAATCCCCTCTTCTTTAGCATCCATTAAAAAGGGAATATTACTGTCACAGCATTTAATCATTATGGCAATCTTATCGATTGTACTTGGTGAATAATGTACTTCTAATTCCCTCTCTATATGGGTCAATCTATCTTTTATGTCTATAATCTCTTCATCACGTAAATGGGGTAATATCCCATCCAGTATTAAGGGATATAAATAGGATAGAAAATACATAAAGACAGAGCGAGTTATTTTTCCATCACCTTGCACAATATAGCCAGACTTCGAAACATATTCAAACGAAATATTGTAATCCATTAGTTTTTCTTTCACCATTTTCATATCCAGAAAAATTGTATTTCTACTAACTGCAAGTTTATCTGCCATTTCATCTATCTTTATTACTTTATTGGCAAGAATACTTTCACAAATAATAAAGGCAACTCGTTCTTCTTGTGTAAAGATATAATTGATTTTCCCATGTTCTTTATAATTAAATGAATCCCACCATGCCTTATGCTCTATTAATAAACGAACGCCTTTATTCCTTCTACTATCAATCGGTGAAAGGCCTGCCTGATTAAATACGTCATTTAGTTTCACAATGTCATATTGTGTACTTCGCCTTGATTGACCCAGTTGATTCGAAACTATCTCAATGGTCGTAAAATCATCATATTTTGCTAATAAATCGAGTAAGTTCCTACATCTTCTTTCCAAATTAATGTACATCCCCACACCCCCTTTATCCAAACATATGACTAAACCCGTTGGAAGATGATAGATTAATATTCTCAACCAATTCCTTTGAATAGTTAAAGTTTATCATCGTACCTGTTTCACTTTAAGTCCAAAAATTGTTCTATTTGCGTTTGAAATAAAACGATATTTAAATCTTGTGTGTGCAGAATCCTGTTTCCACAAGAAAAAACACCTCCCAAACCTGGAAGGTGCTTTCTGTCTATTTCACTTTTATCTCTCTTTTTTTACTCATATTTCCCGCTTTATCCTGTGCATAAAGAGTTAAAACGGTATTCTTCTTTTGCTTCTTTATGGTGATTTTATAGGCACCTTTTTTATCTACTACACTTTTCCCTAGCTTGCTGCTTCCTTTATACACATACACCGTTGCGCCTTTTTCAGCTTTTCCTGAAATGCTAGTGGATTTTGTTGTGACGGTGCTAGCAGTTGGAGTACCTGGTGCCGTTTTGTCTGCTACTGTCACCGTTACTACTTTGCTTTTATTCTTCGCCTTATCTTCTGCATATACCGTTAGCTTTGTTCCTGCCTTTTGTTTGGCAATCTTCACTTTAAATGCGCCTTTGCTATCGGCTGTTGCCTTGCCTAACGTCTTACTTCCTGCCTTAACTGTTACGACTGCTTTTCCTTCTGTAGTTCCAGTAACGGATGTGGCAGAATCCCTGACACTATTTACCTTCGATAATCCTGGACCTGTTTTGTCAACCACTGTTACGGTAATGGTCCGGCTCTTATTTTTTGCTCCATCTTCCGCATACACAGACAACTTCGTGCCTGCCTTTTGTTTGGCGATCTTCACTTGGAATGCGCCTTTGCTATCGGCTGTTGCTTTGCCTAACGTCTTACTTCCTGCCTTGACTGTTACAGTTGCTTTTCCTTCTGTTGTACCTGTTACAGTTGTTGCAGAATCACTGACACTGTTCACTTTTGATAATGCTGGTGAAGTTTTATCTGCTACTGTGACGATTACATCGCGACTCTTATTTTTCGCCGCATCTTCTGCATACACTGTTAGCTTTGTACCGAGCTTTTGTTTGGCAATCTTCACTTGGAATGCACCTTTGCTATCGGCTGTTGCTTTGCCTAAAACCTTAGTGCCTGCTTTCACCGTTACTACTGCTTTTCCTTCTGTTGTACCTGTTACAGAAGTTGCAGTGTCCCCAACAGCATTTACCTTCGAAATTACTGGCGCCGTTTTATCTACTACTGTGACAGTTATTTCTCGGCTTTTATTTTTCGCTGCATCTTCTGCATATACCGTTAGCTTCGTGCCTGCCTTTTGTTTAGCAATCTTTACTTGGAACGCGCCTTTTGTATCGGCTGTTGCTTTGCCTAAAACTTTGGTGCCTGCTTTCACTGTTACGGCTGCTTTTGCTTCTGCTGTTCCTGTGACCACTGTTGCAGCGTCGCTGACACTATTCACCTTCGATAATGCTGGTGCGGTTTTGTCTTTCACTGTTACAGTTACTTCTTCGCTTTTCACGCCATTTTTTTCTGCGTAGACGACAAGCTTCGTGCCAGCTGCTTGTCGCGGAACAGAAACAGCAAAGGAACCGGAAGTGTTTGAATAACCTGTGCCTAACACAGATTTATTTTTCATGATGACAATAGCTGTATTCTTATCAGCCTTTCCATTCACCACAATATCAGAATCGCCTACTTCCTTAACACTAGGCGTTGTAGGTTTCGTGCTTGTTGCTGCCTTCTTTGTTAAAAGCGTATACGTAATATTTTGTCCCTTACTAGCAGGTACACTAAAGTCCTTTTCCGATTGAATCGCTTTAACGATTGCTCCACCACCTTGCAGGTATGTGTAACTGCCGTTATAAATTTTCTCCTTAATCGAGTCAAAGGATGCATTTCCGTTAAATCCATAAGGACCTGAATCCTCTTTTAATGTGAGTGCTCCCCTGAAGTTTGTCATCAATTGACCAAATGTTAATTTGGAATTATATTTTTGCATTACTTCCTGTATAGCTAGATAGTTCGTGTTTTTATTATTAATGATTTCTTTAAAAATTCGATTTCCTTGGCCTGCTTGCTCTTTTACATATTGCATAAATAAATAGGACAAGGAATAGTTCGCAAGCGTATCGCCATAATAATCCCAATAGATAAGAGAATGACCATTTGTAATATTGGAATCACTGTTATAATAATCAATTCTGCTTTGCAGTGCTTCTCCTAAATAGATTTGCTCTGCGGCCATCGCTAGTCCTTCATCCATCCAGACATCCATATCTGTCTTGCCTTGAACAAATACCTTTTGATTATAATTAATCATATGCTCAAACTCATGAGCAAGCGTAGAGTAAGCAGCAGACACATCCTTCGACGAATACATTCCCATTAGCGGATAAGTATCGATATAAAATATTTCCGAACGATTGGATGTTGAATATGCATACAGATCCTGTGGCGAGAAATATCCTGCAACATATCCGCCGCTTCCACTGAAACCATCCTGAATGTCATAGGTTAGTATATTAACCTTGCCATCCCCATCTACATCCGATTCCTTTCCGAAATTCGTGACATCCGATGTGTAAATTTTATTATCAAATTCTTTCCCTAATTGTTCTGCCTGCTGTTTGGAGATTTGGCTATTATGAACCCAGACATTCGCATGTGCTCCACTATAAAGCAGGGTTGCATTTAACTGATAATCTTGATTTGTTTCCACATTTGTTACCCAAAAGCTTTTGCTTGACCCAACTTGATAGCTTTTTTGTATGGATTTCATGCTTTTGTTGATCTTCTTACTATCACTTTTCTCTGGATCAAAGGGTTTTACAAAATCCATTTTGTAAGCTTCTTGATCCATCTTCTTATTAAAGCTGTATTCCTCATTATTTATTTGAAAATAACCAGTATGTTCAAAATCATATTCATCAGGAGATTCATTGCTAATTAGCTCAAAGTAACGACCACCAGAAGAATCAGATGCTCCTTTATAAAAGGGATTCGCTACTTTAAAATAAGTGGCATCCGAATAATAGCTATCGTAATAACTGCTATATGTACCGATTCTCATATAGATATAAGGATCCTCTTCATATAGTGATTTATCCAGTGTAATTCCTAGTAATACTTTTCCTGAATACCAGCCCATATAGCTAGTCGAAGTACCTAAATAGGATATTTCTCCACTGCTTCCTGTATAAAAATTCACATCTAAATATGGATCTTTGTAATAATCATTGTTTTCTATCTCTAGGGAGACTTCCATTTCCGATTCCGTGTATTCGGTAGTAGAGGAATAAGTAAGCTTATGTCTACTTCCCACACTATCAACTAATGAATCTATAAAGCTACCTTGTTCGATTAACGGATAGTCATCGGGATTAAGGTAATCTTGATTACCCTTTTTGTTTTTTCGAAGACTTTCCTGTTTGGTAATGCTTGTTTGGATCTTTCCATTTTTTATAGATGACTGCTTAATCTCATTGTTTGCCAATACATTAGATGATAATCCAAAAAATAATAGCAACGACATAAGAATTGATAATAGCTTCCTAGTTTTTCTCATCATGTTCCCCTCCGTTGTTATCATACTATGATTATCCATATATTTCTATATAAATAGTAATATATACACACATTATAAACATGGTAAATTTCCCCTCTATACCTTTTTACCAAATAAGCATATAGACGGAAATAAAATGAATATATAGCTTGTTTAAATGGTGGCTATAAACAAAGAAAGCACAAATATAAGTCCCTTTGCCTTTATACTTCTCAGAAAATCAAATTATATGATGTTTTTTACCTGAGTTGGGGGACGGTTCTATGTGAGGTCATTGACCTCACAAGAACCGTCCCTCTGCCCCCTTTAATAATGAAAGTATTTCATTAGGTGGCAGGGGCTTGCTATATAAGTATCCCTGGAGTTGACTGCACCCTTTGTCTTTTAGGAAGTCAAATTGTTCTTGCGTTTCTACACCTTCTGCAATCACATTCATACCTAATTCTGAAGCAAGAATGATGATAGCTGAAACAATGGCTATATCTACCTGACTAGTAGGAAGATTGCTAATAAATGTTTTATCGATTTTAATGGTATCCGCCTGAAACTGTTTTAAGTACATGAAGGAAGCATATCCAGTTCCAAAGTCATCAATGGAAACCTTTATTCCCATATTCCGCAATTTGGAGACCGTATCCCTAATCAGCGATTCATGGTTAGATAACATACTTTCTGTTATTTCTATTTCGAGATATTCTGAAGAAATCTTAAACTCTGTCAGTTTTTCGCTTACTAGTGTTGCGAAATTTTGTTTTAATAGCTGTTTAATCGATACATTTATGGCGATGGGGATTTTTATATTTAACTTTTCCCATTCTTTTATTTGATCACATGCTTTATTAAGTATCCACTCACCTAGCAGTAAAATAAAATCACTTTCTTCCGCTAGGGGAATAAAGGTGGCAGGATTGATCAATCCTTTCTCTGGATGCATCCATCTAATTAATGCTTCCACTCCAATAATAGTACCTGTTTCTGTATTAATTTTGGGTTGATAATAAAGAACAAATTGATTTTCTTTCAGTGCTTTTCTAAGATTACTTTTTAATTGAAAAGCACTAATAGCGTTTTTATTCATTTTTGGATCATACAGATTAAAGGCGTTCCCACCCATTTTTTTCATACTATACATAGCTATGTCAGCGTTTTTCATAAGCTCCTCAAATGTTTGACCATGTTTCCCACTAAGACTTATGCCTATGCTCCCATAGGTGGAAAATTCTTGACCATTGATAATGATTGGCTCTTCTATTGCTTTGAGAATTTTATCTGCCAATGCACGTAGCATGGATTTATTATTACAATTACTAATTAATAGAACAAATTCGTCCCCGCCCATACGTGCAACAACATTCGTTTCTCCTATGACATCTTGAATTCGTTTCCCTACTTCTTGTATTAACTTGTCTCCAGAAGAATGACCAAAAGTATCATTATGTGGTTTTAAGTTATCTAAGTCTAAAAACATAACAGCAAGGTTGTTCGTTTCTTGTAAGCGTTTCGGAAAGACCTCTTTTAAATATCGCAAATTCGGTAAATTTGTTAAACTATCATAATTAGCTAGATATTTAATCTTTTCTTCATGGTAATGGCGCTCCAATGCAATTCCTGTCAGATGACTAAAATCTTTAAGCATTTCAATATCAGAATCCTTTGGTTCCATTGATTCTTTATAATAAACAGCAAATGTTCCTAATACGGAGTCTTTAGAAGAGGTAATGGGCAATGACCAGCAGGAACGCAAACCCTTTGTCAGGGCAATTTCCTTCCAATTTGACCATGATGGATCTGTTTGTATATCAGATACAATTTTTAAATCTTTCGTATATGCTGAATGTCCACAGGATGCAAAATTTTCACCTACAGGAAACTTATCAATTTTTTCAATAAATTCAGGGTCTAACTTTGGACCATAACCAAAACGCAACCAATTATGATCTTCTTCATAATACATAATAGAACAAATCCCTTTTGAAAGTTCTTCTACACTTTCAGTAATGTATTCTATTATTTGTTCCAATGGCTCTCCAACTGCAATTCTCGCTAAAATAGTCTTTTGTTTCTTTTGTAGTTCCTCTATGTTTTTCTTTTCTGTTATATCTTGCGCGATTCCATGTATACCGATAACTCGATCATTTAACTTCAATGGAATAGTGGTCAATTTGATATCCCTAATGCCTCCATCTTTTCGAATTATTTGAGACTCAAGACCTTGAATACTTCCACTTATTACTTTGTTAAAACGCTGCATCACTTTCGGAAGTTTTTCAGGTACTATCAAATCGCAGAAATTTAATTTCGTTAATTCCTCTTTTTTATACCCGCTAATTTCTTCTGCTACTTTATTAACATCTAAAAAATTCCCTGCCTTGTCCAAGGTATATACTCCATCTGGATCGTGTAAAAATAGAGATTTATACGTTTGTTCACTTTTTTCCAATTCCGTTATGTCTCGCCCAAATACTATCAGGTTTTGGCGATTTCTAGCTGAATCAAATATCGGTACCTTAATTACCTCATATATTCGTTCCGAATTATTGAAAATAACAGACTCTTTTACTTCTATCTGTTTTCCTGTCTCCCAAGCCTGAAGATCACTTTTCATAAAAACAGGCACATATACAGCAAAATGAGGGTATAGTTCTCCTAATTCATCTTCCGTTTTACCTTGATATTCCTCTATATTAAAAAGTTCTAAAGTTTTACTATTCGCTTCAATCCAGCGTCCGTCTTTATCTTTTAAAACAATAATATCCGGACTTGCATTAATAAACGGTTCTAATTTCATAGCTTTCTCCCTATTTTTTACAATCATATACAATACATTATATAATTTTATCAAAATTTGTGCTATATGGATTCTCGGACAATTTATTAAGAAAAAATGGTTATAAATCCAAATAAAGGATTTCCTATTATAAATAAAGATATTTTCGTTAAGTTTGTTACTAGTCTCCGAGGTTCCACCTTTTCACTAATTTTCCATAAAATAATTATGCCCCTCTTTTAGGATCCAGTGTCTGCTTCAACTTCTCCTTCGCTCCCTTCCTCCACCATTTCACTGCCGAAGGAGAGACTTGTTCCTTCTTCGCTATTTCTTGGACGGTCAGCTGTTCAACAAAGGTAGCAATCACCCATTTTGTTTCTCCTTCGTTTAATTCATAACAAAGCCCTTTTATGTAGTCCGCTTCTTCTCGATATAAAACCGGACTTTCCATCACCTCCCAAAATTCTTCACTCGGATAGGTGCTTCTTTCTGCCTCTCTTGTCCGGCGCTTCAATTCATCGAGAAATCTTCCCTGCATATGACGATATAAATAATTGCTATATTTGCCCTTTTCTTCATTAAATGTATTGGTTGTTTCCCAGATGCTGATTAAGCCAATTTGGTAAAACTCTGGCTTATCTTTATAAATTGCCAGCTTTTTCATCATATGGTGGATCATCGGCGTGAATTCCTCTACTAGTTGATCATATGTCTTCCCTTTCATCATCGGTTCCTTTTAGAAAAGCACTTTTCTTTGTTATTCCTAGGTATCTTTACTTTATAGAATGAAGAGCTGTACATCGATTGAAGGAAAAGAAAGTAAATATGTAAAATATGGAATTCTTTTCCTGTAATAGAGTTTTATCTTTCTATTTGGGTAGTGCTTACTTGATAAATAGTAATAATTCAATTTTTCTATGAAAATTTTAATCCAAGTGGCATATGTAGGTTATTTTCAAGGACTACCTGAAACTAGAAGAAATTATGCTATAATTTGAAGGGGAAAAGAAAGATAGAGGTGACATTCATGGCAATACATGTTGTATTATATCAGCCAGAAATTCCGGCTAATACTGCAAATATTGCACGTACTTGTGCAGGAACAAATACAGCCTTGCATTTAATTCGACCACTTGGCTTTTCAACTGATGAAAAGATGATCAAACAAGCAGGTCTTGATTTCTGGGAGACTACAAGCATAAATTATTATGACTCATTGGAAGACTTTTTCACAAAAAACCAAGGTGAGTTTTACTATATTGAAACATTTGCTGAAAAAACCTATACATCCTACGATTTCACGGATCAATCAAAGGATTATTATTTCATATTTGGAAAAGAAACAACGGGATTACCAAAAGATTTACTAGAAACAAATAAAGATCATTTTTTACGAATCCCAATGACCGAACATATTCGGTCCCTGAACCTTTCCAACACAGCTGCTATCTTAGTATTTGAAGCTTTACGTCAGCAAGGATATCCTAATTTAAAATAAAAAAATCTTCCCAGATGGAAGATTTTTTTATTTGCAGTGCCGTCTCCTCTTACAATCGCTGCAGGCGAAGCTCTTGAATAAAGGAGTCATAATCGATTTCTAATGTATCGCAATTGGTTTTCACTTCTTCAAAGAAATCAAATTCTTTATCTGCTGGCTGGTCACGATTTTCATAGTAAAAGTTAATTAAATGATATAGTTTTACAAATGAATCTAATTTGTCTTGTTTATTCATTTATCCTCTCTCCTCCTACATTTTGACAACGTCTTTTTATCTACTATTAACCAAAATCTGCTTATCTCCGCGGTGTGACAATTCTACCAATTGGCTGGCTAATGATCTCCCCATTGTCCATCACTTTTATGCCTCGAACGATTGTCGCCACAGGCATTCCTGTAATAGGTGTTTGGTCGTAAGCTGTCACTTTACTTTTACTATGAAGCTGTTCTCTTCTAATTGTATGTTTTTTATTTATATCCACTATCGTAATATCAGCATCTGTTCCTATCTTTAAGGATCCTTTTTGCGAATAAATTCCATATTGCTTGGCTGGATTTTCAGAGAGTAGCTTACATACATCTACCAAAGAAATTTTCCCTTCGCTAACTGCATTTAACAACAATGGGGCAAGTGTTTCTACTCCGCACATTCCAGCAGGTATGTCCCAGAGACTTCCGTCTTTTTCTTCTTCCGTATGGGGAGCATGGTCTGAACAGACAACGGATACTGTTCCGTCCTGAATCCCTCGCCAAAGCTCCTCTTGATCCTTTTTATACTTAACAGGAGGATATACTTTCATTTGCGGGCCAACTCTATCATAATCCTCATTGGATAAAAAGAGATAATGTGGACAAGTTTCTGATGTAATATTCGAAAATCCATCCGCTTGTGCTTGTCTTACTAGTTTAACGCCTTCTCCTGTGCTTACATGAAGGATATGCAGTCTCGTTCCAAGATTTTTTGCAAGCGCAATACCAGATTGAATCGTCATTTCCTCTGCTAAGTTCGGACGCCCTTCCAGAAGTGCTTTATAATCTCTTTTTCCAGAAGCCTCTACTTCTTCTGTTAACCTTTGAATAATTTGATTATTTTCAGCATGAATAGCAAGAATTTGCCCTGTTTTTTGCACCTCTTGAAAAATACTATATACCTCTCCATCTGAGAGTGGCGGAATGACTCCTTCTTCCCCATCCTTATAGTTATACATTAGCTGGAAGGTCTCTTTATTAATCGCATATCCCCAGAAAAACTTAAACCCAATAACACCAGCATGATGAAGGGGAAGAATATCCTTTCGATTGACATCTCCTAAACAAATCCCCCATATCCCGAAGTCAACATGTGCTTTAGATGTGAGATTTTCCTTTTGCTTCTCGAAATTTCCGACATTATTAATAGGAGGATTCGTGTTTGGCATTTCAAAAACAGTGGTTATTCCTCCTGCAGCTGCTGCTTGGGTACTGTAATAAAAATCTTCTTTATATGTGGGACCTGGATCTCTTGAATGAATATGTGTATCAATAAAGCCAGGACACACATACAATCCTTCTCCATTTGTTACTTCCAAGGCTTCTCCCTCTAACTCTTCGTTTGAGATGGCAGCAATTTTTCCATCTTTTATATAGAGATGCCCTTTATCAAATCCATCTCCATTATATAAATAGCCGTTTTTTATCACATGATCCCACAACATTTTCTCCACTCCTTTTATTTATATCAGCAAAAAACTTCCTAAGGTTTATGAACCATTACTCCACCAATTATCTCTTGGATATCCTTTATTCCATGCAGCTTCATATAGTCTTCTATCTCTTCACGTATTGTGATCATGGCTTCTGGATCAACAAAGGAAGCTGTTCCAATTTGAACAGCAGAAGCACCTGCTAACATTAATTCCACTGCATCCTCACCAGTCATTACGCCCCCGCATCCTATAATCGGGAGGGAAGTAGCTTGATGTACTTGGTAAACCAATCGCACGACAAGTGGTAAAATAGCTGGCCCTGAATATCCTCCCATGACATTGCTAATCTTCGGCTTTCGTGTGTGAACATCGATAGACATTGCTATAAAAGTATTAGAAACCGTTAAAATATCTGCGCCAGCTGCTTCACATGCTCGAGCAATTTCTGCAATACTGGTTACATTGGGTGATAGCTTCGGAATAATCGGCTTCTTTATCACCTTTCGCACACGATTAACTAATTCGTACGATACAGATGGATCCATCCCAAAAGCTACCCCATTATTTTTCAAATTTGGACAGGAAATATTTAATTCGATGGCATCCACCTCATCCATTTCCCCAAGTTCTTCACAAACCTCGGTAAATTCCTCGATACTATCTGCTGAAACACTAGGAATAAATGGTGTAGAAAAGGAAGCATAAAAGGGGATCGTCTTTTCCTTAAAATACGTTAACCCTTCACTTTGAATCCCAATCGAATTAATCATGCCACCAGCCTTCGTTTCACATATGCGCGGAGTTGGATTCCCTGTTCGACGATGCTTCGTAATACTTTTGGGAATAATCGCACCAAGCTGATTGACATCTATATAGTTCGTCATCTGTTCAGCAAATGTTCCCGATGCCGGCATTATTGGATTTTTTAAATGAAGCTTGCCTAACGTTACTTCCAACCCACTCATGCAAAAACCACCTTTTTTAATGGCAAGACAGGACCTTCCATGCAAATCCGTACAGGACGAATGCGTTCCTCCTCTTCCACATTACACACACATCCATAGCAGGAACCAATCCCGCATCCCATATTTTCTTCCACTGCAATTTCAGCAAATAGTTCATACTCACAGGCTAATTGCTTCATTAATATTGATAATCTTCGTGAACCGCATGTATAAATTCCATCAATCTTCTTTTCTTTAATAAGTGTTTCCGCTAAAAATCGTACGCACTGAGGATTACTTGTTCCATCCTCGTCATTCACAAAAACTGCTTCTACACCAGCTTCCTTTAACTCCGCTTCCACTAAGTAATCCTCTTGTGATCTTGCACTTATAATCGCAAAACACGAAACATTCTCACCTTTCGCTTTAAACGCAAGAGCTGAAAGAGTTGCAATCCCTACCCCTCTTGCAACAACAAGAATATTTCGACTTTCTTCTTTCATGGTAAAACTCGTCCCTAATGGTCCTAATATATCCAGCTTTTCCTTTGGTCTTCGCAGTGCTAACGCCTTTGTCCCTATGCCTTTCACTAGATAAAGAAACTCCAATGTACCTTCCTCTTCATTTATTCGAAAAATGCTGAACGGTCTGCGAAGCAAAGGCTTTTGGTCATCACTGCATTTGATATGAAAAAACTGTCCTGCTTGAACGGGGAAAAGCTGTTTATCTGGGACTTTTACTTTTAGATGAAAATATCGCTTGCTTACTTGCCTATTAAATATAATTTCCGTCTTCACTGCCATTCTTTTCTCTCTCCCCTCTGTCTCGCTGCACTTCGCTATCGTAATCTCCGTACGAGAATCTTAGAGCGATTCCTCTTTTTTTAGAAAGAACATCAATCCGGTTATACGCCTATCGCCTGCTCCAGAACAGCTGCCTCTAATACATCGATTCCTTTCAATATATCTTCTAAATCGGTATGCTCATCTGGATGATGACTAATTCCGTTTAAGGAAGGAATAAAGATTAAGCCTACCGGACCTAAGGAAGTCATATTCATGGCGTCATGCCCTGCCCCACTTTGCATCCATTGATAGGGAAGCTCTTTTTCCAGACAAATTTTTTCTACCTTTAGAGAAAGCTCCTCTGATAACTGAACAGGATCTTCCTTACTAATCTCCTGTGCTCTAATCTCTAACCCTCTTACTTCCTTTACATCTTCCATCCTTTTATAAAGAGCATCGAGTACCTTATTTCTTGATGTAACAGAAGTGGAGCGTATATCTACTTTCATTTCTACCATTCCTGGAACAACGTTCATTGCCCCCATTGGAATGGAAAGCACGCCAATCGTTGCAACGGTTCCATTATGCTGTTCCCTTTTAGCCGCTTCTTCTAAAGCAAGGGCTAGTTCACTTGCTCCAAGGAGGGCATCCTTGCGCATATTCATTGGGGTGGTACCAGAATGAGAGGCTGCTCCTTTTATTTCGATAATTAATCGGACAGGTGCGGCAATCCCTGTTACAATGCCAATTTTCTTGTCATTATTCATGAGAATGGGGCCTTGTTCAATATGCAATTCAAAGAAAGCCTTAAAGCGTTCTTGCGCTCTACTTGCTAAATCCAATTGATCAAATCGTAACGCACAAAGAGAAAGAGCTTTTTCAAAGGTGATTCCATCCTTATCCTTTAAATGCTGATACTTCTCTTTTTGCAGTGTTCCTGCCATCGCCTTACTTCCAACAGTAGACACACCGAACCTTGAGGATTCCTCACAAGCAAAGGAAATAATTTCAATGGGATGTTCGGTTTCGATTCTTTGTTCATTTAGTCGTTTTATCACTTCTAATCCTGCTGTCACCCCTACTACGCCATCATATTTACCACCTTGATAAACAGTATCTAGATGGGACCCTATTACTACTGGAGGGAGTTCCTTGTTCTTTCCTTCTCTTTTGGCAATAATATTTCCGCAGTAATCCATCCTAATTTCTAGGCCTTCATTTTTGCACAATCGCATAAATGCATGACTACATGCCTGTTCCTCATTCGTAAAGGCAACCCTTGTGATTCCTTCCGTTCCTGAATTATATTGATTCATATTATTTAAAAGTTCTTCATATCTTCTTTTTCGATCCATCCTTCTATCTCCTTAACGGTGGGTTATGGAGAAAAACTACTCATGCCATGATAATCCTATCTATTCATTATCATGTTCCTATTCCCACACCTCTCTTTATAAGCGAATAGAGCTTAATAGATGCATAGATTTCATATATTCACTTGCATCTTGTGCCACTTCGTTTATTTGTTTCCTTAAGCTTTCTTGATGTATCTCCATATAATCACTTGCTCCAACAATACTTATACTTACATTCGTTTTTTTATCATCATAAAATATCGGAGCAGAAATAGCCGATACGCCCATTTCCAATTCTTCGATGCAAAAAGCAAGCTGGGAATGATAGATTTCTTGTAACTCTTCTTTTATTTGGATAGGATTTGTTTTGGTAAATGGGGTGGCCGCCTCAAAGTTCGTTTCCTGCAGCATCTTCTCAATAATCGCTTCCTCTTGATATGCAACAATTACTTTTGCTGCAGCTGCAGAATGAATCGGCATCCGTTGCCCGACATGGACAAAATACTTATTGCGTAAATCAGATGGTTGATGTGTATAAACACAGTACACATCCCCTCCATGAAATCGACTAATGAATGTATATAGATTGGTTTCATTGGATAATTTTTCTCCATACCGACCTAATAGCTTGATAGGATCCTGCAATCTTAAAAATTGACTTCCCCAAAGCATTGTTTTTGGTCCAAGATAATATTGTTTAGAAGCATTATCCTGTATAACAAGCTGATACTCACACATACTTGTTAGCATTCGATGAATTGTACCCTTGCTTAAATTGGTTTCTCTAGCAAGTTCACTTACTCCCATCCCCATATTCGGGTTAGAAGAAAGGCAGTCCATTACATCAGTAAATCGATTTAACCATTCCAAGCCTTTTCTCTCCCTCCAAATGAGTTCCTCTTAGCGGAACACCGTTTCATTTTTTCAGAATAAGAGAAGGTGTTATAGAAGCACCCTTCTCTCTCACAAAAAACATCCAAATGAACCAATCGCCATAAAAACGGTAAATAACGTTTTTCTAATAGTATTGTTCATTCTAAAGATACTTCTATCTTTATCGAATCTTTTCAGTGCAGATTATCTCTTCTACAACACCCTGCCTTGTTCGTTATACGATTTCTTTATCTTTAGATTCAGGAATTAAAAAGATAAAGGCTAATGCAGATAAAATATATACACCAGATAATAGGCTAAGTGCATAGCTTAAAGAATGATTAAGCGAAATATAGCCGATAACTAATGGTGCAAATCCAGCAATTGCTCGCCCTACATTAAAAATGATATTTTCAGCAGTGGAACGAACCTCTGTATTATAATGTTCCGCTAGAAGCGCTCCATATCCTCCCATCATTCCATTTACAAAGAATCCTAATACTCCTCCAAGAAGCAATAAGGCTGCCGTAGAAGTAACTTGGAAATAAACCCATACAATAATGGCTGCTGCAAACAGAAAGGCTATATAAGAAGGTCTGCGTCCAATTTTATCTGCCAAATAACCAAAGATTAAGATACCCACAATCATTCCGATAATAGTAGTTACCGTCCATAACGTCGTTTTATTAAAATTATAGCCTAGCTCTGATGCAAGCATCGTTGGCATCCAAGTCATAATTCCATAAAAACCAAAATTTTGAACACTTGTAGCAATAATTAAGCCAATCGTTATCTTCGTTGTTTTCTTGGAAGCAAATAATTGTCCAATCGCAATTTTATTTTTATTTTCTTCTTTAAGCTTTGTCCAAACCTCTGGCTCTTTTAAATTTTTTCGAGACCAAAAAGCAAAAATTGCTGGTATTACTCCTGCAAGGAATACGCCCTGCCAACCGAATTTTGGCGCAATGTACAATACAGTTAAGGTAGCTAGAACAATCCCTAATTGAAAGCCAACCGCTACAACAGATGTAGCGCGAGATCGAAGCTTCTTCGGCCAAGTCTCACTTACTAGGGTCATCCCAATTCCAAATTCTCCCCCAAGTCCTAACCCAGCTAAAAAGCGGAAGACTGCAAAGGTTTCTAAATTAGGAGCAAAAGCACATAAACCTGTAAAAACAGAAAAAATTAAAATAGTCCATGTAAACACACGTACTCGCCCAAATTTATCAGCCATTACCCCAAACACAATCCCGCCGACTACTGCTCCAAGCAATGTAATAGTAGAAAGACTTCCCGCCTCTGCTTGATTAATGCCAAAAAAGGCAATAATCAGTGGCAAGGTATAGGATAAGATCATCATATCCAATCCATCCATGGCATACCCAATCGTAGAAGACCATAGCGTTTTCCACTGATAACCTGTTATTTTCTTTTCTTGCACCTCTGTTGTTTCATATGCTTTCATATTCACTGGTTATATCCTCCCTTTGCCCAAATATGGCTCTTTCATTCTAGCTACCTCTCAAAAATGTCTTCCTCTTTCTGTCAGAAACAATAAATAATAATCCTATTCTCTCTCTCGTAGAATATAATCTATACTGTCAGATGTTCCGCCAAACGGAACGATGTTTCAAAATTAAGTAGCATAAACGTATAATACTATTAACTATTTTATAAATCTATCATATTGTCAGAAAATATAACATATTTTTTATTTTCAGTTTTCAAAAAAAGAGATTGTATTAGGTAGTGAAGGTTTTAATTGGAGATGAAAAATGCTTTTTTTGGATTTTATTTCTGTGGAATGGTGAATGCTAGACTAATAATAAAAGGAAAACATAAAGTTATGAAGAATTATAGAAAATATAATCCCGTATAAGGTTAAAAATGGCATTATAACATCAAAAACTTTGTCTTGTTTTTGATGTTATTTGTCAATATTATTATATTTAGGTGATTAAATTGGAACTATTAAATGATGCTAAAATCAGAAAATTATTATTGGTGGAGTTGAATGAAAAATATAAGGGACGGAAAGATACAAGGATTATTAACGAGTTAGGTTTGGACTTTGGAGCTAGTCGAGTTGATGTGGCAGTAGTTAATGGGATTATGCATGGATATGAGATTAAAAGTGATTTAGATACACTAATAAGATTACCTAGACAAATCGAGTATTATAATAAGGCATTTGAAAGAATGACTATTGTTGTTTCTAGAAAATATGTAGAACAAATAAAAGAGATTATCCCTAGTTGGTGGGGGATAAAGACAGTTAGTAAAGATAACACCCGACTTATAAATATCCGAAAAGGGAGAAAAGTCTCTCAGCAAGATCCTACATTAATCATAAAATTGCTATGGAAAAAAGAACTTGAAGGATTAATTGATTATTTAGGATATCCTAAATCCTATAAGAAAATGAGAAAAAAACAGCTCCTGTCTTTTTTACAAGAAGAAGCTGATTTTAGTATTATTAAGGAATTTGTATATAATACTTTAAAATTCCGAGATAATTGGCGGTTAGATTAACAGCTGCGCGACTGTAGTCTCTATATGATGGTTAACTGATATTGCGATAGGAGACTGATGATCGCCAATTATTATTTCTTGATTAGCACATTTATAAATTTCCTCATCTCCAAAAGAAAATTCTCTCCCTGGATAGAAGTCCTGATCAATTAATTCTCTACATACTTCATAAAACGTTAATTCACCATCATCACCAATTAATTTTGTAATATTTGAATTTTTCGTGAATTCATTTTAATAGATCAAAAAATCAGTACCATACAAGAAACTTTAATTACCTTAAGCCATCTCTCAGATATTCCAACAAGTTCTCTCCGGCTCCGTTTCCACCATCAGCTCTCCCTTTCTAAATAAATATCTACACTTTGGTTGTTTAAAGAAAATATCGTAAACATCTTTAACTGGGAAACAGGCAAGGTTAGCTTCTTTGCCAACTTCTATCCCATACTGATCCTGTATAGAATATGCAGTTGCTCCATTGATAGTAAGCATGTTCACTATTTGTTTTAACTCTTCTCTTCCGGTCATATGAGCTAAGTGAATAGCCATGTGAGCTGCTTGTAGAATGTTTCCATTTCCGAATGGATAAAATGGTGTTCGAATATCATCATGGGCAATGCATACATTTACGCCTTGTTCCGCTAACTCCTTTAGGCGTGTAATCCCTCTCCCTTTTGGATGAGAATCCGTTCTTCCTTGCATCGTCGTGTTTACGAGAGGACAACAAACGATTGTCACGTTCGCCTGCTTAACCAAGGACATCACTTTATTTGCATAAGCATCAGAATAATAAAGCAGGGCATTGGCATGACTGGCGGTTACCTTCCCCTCCAGTTTTTCCTTTAACGTAAGGCTTGCGACTACTTCAAGGAAACGGGAATGTTCATCATCTACTTCATCACAAAAAATATGAATCTCTTTTTCATATTTTTTCGCTAGCGAAAAGGCGAATTCCAATGATTGGATTCCTTCTTCTCTCGTATGCTCTAAATGTGGCACAGCACTTACTGCATCTGCGCCTAGCAAAATTGCCTCTTCTAAACGATCTTGGTTTTCTGGACATGAAACGATGCCGTTTTGGGGGAAAGCAATAATTTGTATAGAAAGGAGCGACTGAAGCTCCTCTCTTAATTCAATGATCCCATGCAGTGCTGTTAGGTTGGGATCAGATATGTCCACTGCCGCCCTAACGTATAATACGCCATATGCCATTAGCATTTTGAGGGCCTTGGAAGCTCTATTTTTCACATCTTCCTTTGTGAGGGACTGCTTTCGAATCGACCAAATATCAATCGCCTCTCCTAATGTACCGGATTGATTGAATACTGTATCCCCTGCTGTGAGCACCGTATCTAAATGCGTATGCATCTCCACAAAGGGCGGCAATACAACGTTTCCTTCTAAATCCAATTCCTTCGCTCCTAGTAAATTTTCCGATGAAATGGAGAGAATTCTCCCTGCTTTTATTCCTATATTTGCACTATTCGTCTGAAAGGGAAGCTGAGCGTTTTTTAGCACCAAATCGAACATCTTCTCTCCCTCCATTCTCTAATCGTAATGTCATAGATTCTCTACTAACCTACTTATTTTTCCCTGCCCAAAGTGATGCTCGGAGTGAAAACCACTTATCCACTCACCATTTTTGTATACATAGCGTGTAGGAGATAAATTGGCAAAAAGATCGTATATATTTGTGGCATCAAACAGAACAAACTCCGCTGCTGCTCCTTCTTTTATTCCATGTTCCTTTTTCCCAAAGATAATAGCAGGAGTTTCGGTAATCATTTTTAACACTGCTAGCAATTCCTCTTCACTAGCCAAATGCGCCGTATAGGCAGTAAGCAGCCCTATCTGCAATAAATCAAATCGACCAAAGGGATGGAATGGATCACTTACATTATCCGACGCAGTTGCCACCGGCACTTTTTTCTCCAGCATTTCACGCACTCTTGTTATGCCTCTTCGCACTAGTCCCTTATCGTCTCTTCCTTGCAAATACATATTGGCGCCAGGCAAAGTAACAGCAGCTATCTGTTGAAGTGCCATCTCCTCGATAATTCGATTGGATTTCTCCTCTGTCATAGCAGATAGAGAGCATAAATGACCAGCCGTGACTCTTCCTTGCATATTCCATTTCTTCGTATTATCGATGACACGTTGAATCGTACAAATTTCCGGATTATCTTGTTCGTCCACATGAAGGTCTAGAAATTTATCATATTTAACAGCTAAGGCAAACAGTTGATCCATGTCTTCTGTTGCATTCGGAGATAAATGTGGTGCTCCGCCAATCCCATCAATCCCGTAGGAAATTGCCTCCTTTAGTACGTCTCTTTCTTTTTCGTGCTTCAAAGAAAGATCGGAGAACATTGGAACAACCTGTAAGGTAATATAAGGCTTTAACAATTCCTTTGCTTCCAACACTGCTTGTAAATGACTTAATGCCAGCTCATTCGATATATTCCATTCAAAGTTCACATGGGTTCGTATATGTGTGGTGCCATACGACAATGCTTGAAGGGCTCCCTTCATTACTCGTTTTTTAATTTCTTCCTTGGAAAAACCTGCTGCTTTCTCGTTATAATTCCTAATTGCCTCTATTAACGTTCCAGACTTATTTGGCACAGTTTTTAAGGAAAATGCCTTATCGAGATGGGTATGAATATCAATAAAAGAGGGAAGAAGAATTCTTCCCTCCATATCTATGGTTTCTTGCTGACTTGTTCGATTGCTCCAAATCTCATGAAATGCGGCAGAGTTTCCATGCTTCTTTTCCGTTTGCGGTTCTATTTTTGTATAGATGCCATGTTGAATGACTACTGTATATAGCTTTTCCGAATCTACTAATGGCAGAGAAACATTCGTCAATTGCATATCCTTCATCTCTACTTACCTAAATAGTCATTCGTAAACATTTTCGAAACATCTTCTTTATTCTTAATAATTTCTAAATCCAACAGCTCTTCTTGGAGCTTTGTCCAGCGTTCATCAGACATATAGCCAAAGCCATGCTCTTTAGCATCGCCGCCAAAAATCAATTCTTCTTCTTCCTTAGCTCCATAATCCATTAATTCCAGTGATAAATCTGGATTTTTCTCTTTTAGGAAAGGGTTAATTTCATCAGAATGATCACGATAATATTCCCAGCCCTTAACCGTTGCATTCATAAAGGCTTGAACCAACTCAGGATTATCTTTAATCACATCTTCTGTCGTGAAAATAACATTGGCATATGTTTCAAAACCAGCATCATGGATGAATAAATAGTCTGTTTTTACCCCATCCTGATCTAAAACATAAGGCTCAGAAGTAACATATCCTTGGGTTACCGCATTTGGGTCATCGATAAAGGTCGCTAATGATCCTGTATAGGCCATATCTTTTACCTCTAAATCATATGCTGTTTTAATGTATTCCCAATAGCCACTGCCTGGCGCGGTGTATACTGTTTTTCCAGCAAGATCCTTGAAATCCTTCAATGCTCCTTCATGTCCAATTAATACTTGTGGACTCTTTTGGAAGATTGCCCCAATCGCTACTAACGGAATCCCTTTATCTCTGGCAATTAAGATATCTTCTGCTTGCGTATAACCAAATTGAGCTTTTCCTGAAGCCACTATTTGAGTAGAAGAGATTTGCGGACCACCAGGCTCAATGGTCATATCAATTCCTTCTTCTTTATAGAAATCTTGCTTTAAGGCAGCATAGTTCCCACCGTGTTCCGGCTGCGCAAACCAGTTTGTCACTAGTTTAGCCTTTTCTAATTCTCCCTCCTTAGCAGAACCTCCTGATTCTTTCGTATCTCCACAGGCAGCAAGCAACAGCATAGACATAGCAGTGATCAACACGCCAAACTTTTTATACGATTTAATTTTCCCCATCAACTAAGTTCCCCTTTTCGTTTATCTAGCAAAAAATTTGCTTGTTTATTAACTGTCTCGTTTCATTTCTGATTCATGCCAAGATCCCAAAACCCACTTAGATAATAGATTCACCAATAGGAAGAATGCGATGCCCAGAATACTGGCAGAGATTCCACAGGCAAATAAATAAGCTGTTTCCATCCGACTAGAAGCCACTGTAATGGCATACCCTAACCCGCCATCTCCTCCACCAATGCCTGCGATATATTCCCCAACAATGGCACCAACGACAGCAAGTGTACAGGAGATTTTTAAGCCTGCCATAATATAAGGAAGCGCAAAAGGAATGCGAACCTTCCACATAATCTTCCATTTAGAAGCCTGGTATAAGGTTAATAGATTGATCATGCCACGATCTGTTGCATTTAAGCCTACTAGTGTATTCGATAGCATCGGAAAAAATCCAATTGTAAAAGCGATAATCACAATCGCATTAGTTCCAGAGCCAAACCAGATAACAATAATCGGAGCAATCGCAACAATCGGAATCGTCTGGAGAAGAATAGCATATGGATATAAGCTTCTTTCCATAATTTTCGAACTCGCCATCAATATCGCCGCAACCACACCTCCAATTACACTAAATACAAATCCAATGATGGAAGCAGTAATCGTTCGCGTAACGGCATTTCTAAGATTCTCCCAATTTTCGATTGAAGCCTGAAGAATATCTGTTGGTTTTGGCAATAGATAGGGAGGGATCTGAAATAGCACAGTACCGTATTGCCAAATAAGCATAAACAATACAAATACAATCAAAGGAGGAATCCAAACATTTAATACTTTGCGCAGTTTTTTGTCGGTTTTTATCCCTACCATTTGAACTTCTGTAACCTTTTGTGTTGCCTGTTCCATCGTATCCCTCCTTTTAGATAATCTCTGATTCTTGCTTTACAGGAATCTTCCCTGGGTTTAATAAATCAAATGGGTCATTTTCCTGTTTCTTTTTCATGATTTGTTCCATTTTCAAATTGTAGCCGCCAAAGCCAAGCAAGTACGTATGAGGATCGTTAATTTCCACGCCTATACTTCTACAAAAATCAATAATTTCATATAGTCTTTCCTTTGATTGGTAAAGGATAACCGGTAAAGAGGCTGGCGTAATCTCGCCTTTTATTTTGATATACTCAAAATGAAATTGAATTTCTTCTCCAAATTTTTCTCTCAGTGTATCCATTTGCTCAAAAATTTGATCCACCTTAAATCTCGCTTGCAGGTATGTCATATTTTCTCCATGTTTATGGGCCCAAAGGGTTGCATGATTCCATGTGAAATCAGATACTTTTAATCCTTTATGATAATTGCTTGCAGGGATTATTAAATCAGAAGTTCCACTATATTTATCTACTAAAAGCTGTAAGTCCTTCAAACAGGATTCTTCAATTTCCAGCATGGTAATCGATTTATCATCCTGAAGGACGTTTTTTAGAGAATGGAAATGGGATGGAATCGGCCATTCACACACAGACACAAGACGCTTTGTGATCGCTTCGTTATGTGCTAGCTCATCGCCAAATTTTACAGCCTCTTTAAAGGTTGGGAAGGAAATAATATGTTGGGTCCACTCTTGCTTCTCTTCCACTGGCAAAATGGCTTCCAATACAATCCCCGTAGTCCCGTAATTATGTATGTAGTCTTCCATTTCCTCTCCTACTACCTCAAAGATTCTCGGCTCCCCTTCAAATGTCATAACTGTAACGCCAAGAATATTGCCGTCCCATAAGTTGCCCCAACGAATGGATCCAATTCCGCCAGAACCACCACATAGGAAGCCTCCTACGGTTGATGTCATAAAAGTACTAGGATATATCCTTAGTTCTTTTCCTTGTTTCCGCAACGTTTTCTCCAATACGCCAAGACGCATTCCTGCCTGTACTTTCACGGTGCTTTCCGTCAGTTCTAGTAATTTATCTAGCTTCGTCAAATCGAGAACAATTCCGCCTTTTAAAGGGATCGCTTGCCCGTAGTTTCCGGTTCCTGCTCCTCTAATCGTTACTGGCACTTTATTAGCTACTGCGAAGGTGACGATTTCTTTTATTTCTTCGATAGAGGTTGGTTTTACAGCACAATCTGCGACTTTATCCTTTAGCTCTTCGAAGAGTACAGGGGAATACCAATAATAATCCTTTGACAGTCGTTCTCTTTGACTTTCACTTATAATTACCTTCTCTTCGCCAACTAACTCTATTAATTTCTCTAACCACATAAAAGTCACCGCCTATTAAAATTGTAAATAATGGGAAACCTTTGCTGCTATGTCACTAAAATGATGGGAGGTTCTCAATTCAGCATTTCTTGGAAAAGGCAGATCGACATCGACTGTATTTTCTATTTTTCCTGGACTAGGTGTCATTACGGCAATTTTTGTAGATAAATAGACTGCCTCAAACACATTATGAGTAATAAATAAGACTGTCATTTGTTCTTTTTGCCATATTTTTAACAGCTCTGCCTGCAAGTTCTGTCTGGTGATTTCATCTAAAGCGCCAAAGGGCTCATCCATTAATAATAATTTCGGTTTTGCGACAAGGGCCCTTGCAATCGATACCCTCATCTTCATTCCACCTGACAATTCCCTTGGCAGGGCTTTGCGAAAATCCTTTAATCCTACTAATTCCAACACTTTTTCCGCCATCTCAACCTTTGTTTTTTTCGGGATATTTTGAAATTCCAAGGGAAGCAAAATATTATCCATCACATTTCTCCATGGCAGCAAGGTTGCATCCTGAAAAACGAAAGATACATCGGTACTCTGCTTTTGAGCCATGCGCGGACTTTTACCTAGAATCGTTAGTTCTCCATCTGTATGCTCAATCAACCCCGAAATCATTTTAAAGATCGTTGATTTCCCACACCCCGACGGACCAACAAAGGAAACAAACTCTCCTTGTTTAATATCGAGACTTACATTTTGAACAGCTGTTTTTCCATTCGGATAAACCTTGTTAACATTTTGCAAATGAACAATAGCTTCATTTACTAGATTTTGCTTTTGTGTTTCTATCACACTGGCATTTGCCATACAGAAACCCCTCCCTTTTCGTTACATGGAGCTTTTTATGGTTTGAAGATCAAAACGAATCATTTCCTTTATTGCACTGGCAAAGCTTTCACTCACTAATTGAAGAATCTGTTCGCCCTTTTCAATGGTCGCACTGGCTGCATCTCCTGCTATTCCAGTCGAAGAAATATCCTTCATCACCCAGGCAAAATAGCTATTGCCCTTCAAATATAAGTGCTGTGTATCTTCTGGCAATTGGACAAACTCCGTTGGGCTTAATTCCATATCCACCCATGCTTCTTTTAAAGCCAAAACCATGGAAGTTTCTACCTCTCCACCATGAATTCCATACTTTTGTTCTTTTTCCGAAATGAGCGAGCTTATGACAGAATAATCCGGGTTTAACCGGAACACATTCATCCCTGTTTCAATTCGTACTTCTCTTGCCATCATATTAAGGAGATCATGATTTCCCCCATGCGTATTAAAGAGAAGCAATTTTTTAAAGCCACTTTCACTTACACTTTTGGCAATATCACTGATAACGGCCTGCAAAGTTGCTGACGATAATGTAATAGTTCCTGACATCCCTAAATGCTCTGTACTCTTTCCATATGGAAGTGATGGCAGCACCCAAACATCCTCTTCTGGAATAAGATTTAGCGCTTCAGCTAAAAGGCCTTCGCCTATTAGAGTGTCTGTATAAACAGGCAAATGCGGTCCATGCTGCTCTACTGCACCTATCGGTAAAATAACAAGGGCATTCTCCTTATCTAGCAGTTCTATTTCTCGAGAGGTCAATCTAGGCAAAAATCTTTTTTCAAATGCAGTTCCACTATATCTACCATGTAACATCTTTTACCATCCTCCTTAAAAAAGACTAATGAACTCTAATGAAAAACCAACTAAATAACACATTATGTTATAATTGCTGACATAAATACTATATTTATAATAGAGGTTACTTTTCCAATTTGCATTAGCACTTTCGTAAAAGTTTTCATAATATTTTGTATACTTTGAACAAATTTGAATCCTTCCTTTATTTCAAGGTGTTCAAGAACTTATTTTTTACCTAAAACAAAAAGAACCCTTAAAAGAGTTCTTTTCAAATGGAACGTATAAGAATTAGTGTCTCGCACTGTTTCAATAGAATAATTCATTATCCCTTTCATTCCGACACTTTTGACATCTTTTTGGAAAGGAAAGACCTTTTTTCTTATAGAACTATTGCTCTCCTGTTGTAAAAGTAAACCGTTCTCCACATATCCAGCATTTTAAAAGAAGATCATGGGGCTCAATCCCCTTTAGAGCTTCCTTGATGGATTCTGCTCTTTCCTTTGCAGCGGTATCATCAATCGGTTCGTTACTATTTAAAACATGTATCGTTGTTTGAATTTCTTCTCTTACCTTTTTATAATCCACTTCTGCCCATAATTCTAGATAAGGGATAAACGATTGATCACCAGATTCTTTCACTTCCTCTAGTAGCAAAAGAATCTTGTTTCTATTCCGATCCTTTAAGTAGCTCATATCAGGATCTTGTTTCCCCTCTTTCATCCATTCCTTCCACTCATTCAAAAGTTAATCGGTATATTGATTGGACTCTAAGTACCACCCTCACTCTGTATAAATAATCATGGGGAGTTTTCCAGAATACTTTATATCTAGAAAATCATGATCCACCATCCAATCAATTTTCTCCATAATTCCATCGAGTTTCTCTGACTTATAAAAACCATAGACCGGGCACCTATCCAGCTCCAATTGTAATACCTTCTTCTCCCGAGATCCCTTTAAAATTTTCGCAAGAAGCGTTCTTCCTTCATTAGCAATAATTCCATCAGCCGCTCTCATTATGGCCTTTATTTCTTCTTCAGCTAATCTATTCGTCTTAGCGTTCATCAAAATGGTAAGTCCTCCTCATCAATCCAAGAATCAGAAAAAACCGGAGCTTCTTTCTTTTTAACGCTATTTGCAAGTTTTTTAAGAGGAATAGGTGTTACTGTCACATCCTTATCAAACTTCTCCTCATACAAATCACGAATCCACACCTTTACTGGGGCTTTCCATCGCTGGTTGGGAGCAGGAATATTCCTTATTAAAACCTTAGGTGTCATGCCTAACTCTTTTGCCATTTGGATTTCGATATCATTCAATCGGCACCTTTTTTTGGATTCTGCCCAAGCTTGGTCATTCTTTTTTGCTGGCATTAGATGCTTCTCTCCTTCCTATATACTAGTTACTAACATCTATTAATTAATTAATTGTCATACACAAAGAAATAGGCTCTTTTATTATACAATGTTAATTTTCTTGTAGGCATGAGAAATAAAAGCGGAGAATTTCCGGCTAATGTATATAGAGCGAGCATAAGTAGCAGATTTAAGGGGTGATATTCCGGCTAACTGTTCTAAAATAAGACAAAATCCAAAGATTTGGATAAGATAAACGGAAAAACTCCACTTATTTTTAAGAAAATATGCGAGTTTCCAATTTTAATGGAATTTTTCCGTTTATTTTCCAAAGACAGTACAATCAAAATGGGACAAGGAACCTGCCCCCTTGTCCCGTCTCATTAAAACAGCTTCATTTGCTCAGCTTTACTCTGAATATGTGATTTTTCATCAAATATTTTATACCCCATCGAATCGTATCCCTTCAATCGCTTCTCAAACATAGCTTTTAACATCGGTTCTTTATGATCTACATAATCATAAACCTTAACACTGGATTTAAGTTCATGAAGACGATGTAGCCTTCCTACATATTGTTGCAATGTGCCTTTCCAAGAGATTGGCATAGCTAAAAATAAACAATCTAACCGAGCATGATCAAATCCTTCTCCAATATATTTTCCAGTGGCAATAATCAATCTTTCTTCATTATCCGGTAGTTCTTCTAGCTTTCTGATTTTTTCTTCCTCTTCTTTTTTAGTCATTCCGCCGATTAAAACAATTATATTTTTTGCAAATCCCTTGAAAGTCAATTCTAAGTCATGAACATGATCTAATCTTTCTGTTAAAATTATTGGGACAGCCCCTTTTTCCAATTCTTTGAGGACATCATCAAAAATTAGTTGATTTCGCATTTTATTATTTGCAAGTTCTTGATATAAAGATTGAATTTCTTTTTCCTTCCTTATACTCTTAAAATTAGTATATCTTGGAATTAATAGATGTTTAAAAGGCAGAGTCTTTGCATGACTCTTTGCATTCACCTTATATCTAACCGGTCCTAATTGCATAGCCATAATCGGATGTAAACCATCTTTACGAGTTGGAGTAGCTGTTAAACCATGAATAAATTTAGCATTCGAATTTTTTAAAACGCGCTCAAAACTAAAAGCAGATATATGATGGCATTCATCTACAATGATTTGGCCATATTGTGTGACGTGATCTTTGATTTTCCCTTTATAATTAAGACTTTGGATTGTAGCAATATCAATGATTCCGGATTGCTTGTTTTTCCCACCGCCCATCTGTCCAATTTGGTGATCCTCCAGACTTAAAAACGTTGATAAACGTTCTTTCCATTGTTCTATCAATTGTTTCCTATGGACAATAATTAATGTGTTTACGTTTCTTTTTGCTATTAATGCTGCAGCAATAACCGTTTTCCCAAATCCTGTTGTAGCGGACAAGATTCCTATAGAAGTTTCTAATAATTTAGAAACCGCTTCATCTTGTTCCGCTCTTAATGTACCTGTAAAACTTAAAGATAAAGGATTTCCCGAATGTGTATTTTCTTGAAATTCATATTCTATCGAGAATTCATTAAATAGTTTAATTAATTCATCCCTACAACCACGAGGTAAAATGATAAAGTTATCTATTTCTTCCGAGCAGATAATATTCCTTGGTATGCCATAAGTGTTTAAACGTTTTGCTTGAGCTTTAAAAAATTCTGGATTTTTAAATGTTGATAGGTTGATGAGTTTTTGAATAAAGAAAGAAGGAAGTCCTGTTTTATCTATATATAATCCATTCTTTTCAATAACATTTAGCTTAGTTGGTAAGTTAATCAGTTCCTCGATTCTATTTGGTAAAATCTCATTATTTTCCTTAACAAAATTAGAAACTCTATTATTTTGCTTTGATGTTTTAATTATCGATTCTACATCATCTAGGTTCATTTTCTTTACATTATCTAAAAATAGCCATTGATCAGAATATGGCACGAAATTCTCATCCACAAAGACACTATTACCTTTTTTTCTTGGGTTATTCTGTAATGGAAGAGCAATTAAATTCCCAAAACCACCTTTTGGAAGAGTATCTTGATTAGGAAATAAACGGTCAAAAGAATCCATCCCCACTTCATATCTTCTCTCAAGTGTTCGTGATAATAAAACACCTCCTATCCTTCTAGCTAAGGAAGCTGGAATTGCATCGTTAAAAAAAATCCAAACATGACATCCATTTCCAGAACGAGAACGTTCAATACTTGCAGGAATGTTCATCTCTTTACATGTATCCATAAAAGCTAGAACATCTTTTTGCCAATTTTTCTTATCAAAGTCTACTGCTAAAAACCAACAAGTCTCATTCTGTAATAGGGGATAAAGTCCAATAGTATGTTTACCTATTAAATGATCATAAATGACATTATCTGTTAATGAAAGGAATTTTCGATGCTGACAATCTGCACATTTAATAGATGGTTTTTTGCATAAAGTCGGGTGCCATTCATTCGCACAAGCTGGTGTATAGCCGGATTTTCCACTCTTAGATTCCCAACGAATGGAAAATACATCATCTCTACCTTTAAAGAGTCTTTTATATATCCGAATTCTTTCTTTAACTTTTTCTGCTTTCGTTTTATTTAATATGGATTCTTCAAACGAATCATTTAGACTGAATTCTATATTATGAGCTTTTAAAAGTTGTTTTAATTGAAGATTTTCGTGCTTTAAACTTTCACATTCTTTTATTTTCATCAGTAACTGGCGTTCAATATTTTGCATATTAACCCCCTCTAAAAGTTGGTCAGTTTCTACATATATTTATTATACAAAAGTAGGAGGAAGGAGTGCAAAACGTAGAGAAATATTAGCCAGTTATATAGAGGATAGCATTTTCATATTTCGTATTGTTTTTTACTGAATGAATTTGATTATTATGCTCTATGAAGATCCAATGGCGGTGAATTTACGATAAAAGTAATTCAACGAGGTAATTAATATGGAGAATTTTTAGATGGCATAGCTTTCTTTACTGTTTTTCATTTAAGTATTCAAGTACATCTTGATGCTTTTTTTGTATATTGGAAACTTGCTTTATTTCGCTACTTAATTCTGTTTTATTTTCATCTAATTTTTTCATCAAGCTTCCATAATAAAAACCCACTTCTTTTCTGATCTCACTTTGCTCCACTCCAAAAGCTAATTGTACATCCTCCACTGAAGATAATCTTGTGTCAATGGAATCCAATCGATTAAGGATTTGATGTAAAATCTCTTCCATATCTATTCGCCTCCCTTCTTTATTATAAAGGATCATGCTCACCATAGAATGTTTTCAATGCAAATCTATTAAGGTTAGAATAACAGGCTCTAATTCGCACCTTTTTATTTTTTTCATTGATGGAATATACAAAAATGACATTCCCCAATTGAGTCCAGTGGAGACCATTAAATTTAAAACCTAGTTTATTTGCAATTCCGTCTGATTGTTTGTGTGGTTGTATTTTCAGTAAAGTTTGAACGCGTATAAATACATATTCATGATCGACATTGTAAAGTTCTGAAAAAGCTAGCGAGGCTGTTTTAGTAAAAGTTACGGAGTAATTATTTGTTTTCATTATTTTGTTGTTTTCTTACAAATTTCATCATTTGTTCAACATTTATCACATCTTCATCTTCATTATCTAATTCAGATGCTTCTAATTGTTCTAGAATCACTTTATTCTCAAAAATTGCTTTTGTCATTTCTGCTTTTTGTTCCGCACTATGCTCCTTGCTGAACTTATCTTCAATGGATACAACCATCCCAAAATTTTGACATTCATCGCCAATTATATCAATTACTTTTAAAAGTTCATTTTTATCTTTCACCATATCTTTTAAATACTGATGCATTTCATCTTTTCTTATATAATCCATGAGGTATCACCTTCCTTTTCTCCTATTATACCATGGGCTTTCATTATTTTCGCCATTTTAGCCGAATCCTATTAACTTGATAATACCAATCATTGTATCGACATTATTCCCTTGATATTCTTTCTTCCGAATACCTTTCATTCATTAAAGATTCTTAGATTGATTCTAATTTTAAACTGTCCCCATAAGAAAGACAACTGTCTTTTCGTGGTGCCTGGCACTAAACAACCTACAATTGGAATACCATATAGAAACAGCAAAAAGAAAGTGTGAGCTTTATATGATGAAGAACCAAGTTGAAATTGCTTCGGTATGGGTGCAAGTAATTGGAACAATCGTAGCTGCTTTAGGAAACAGTGCATGGAATATCCTGAGTGAAGAAGAAATTAAAGACTTGGATTTAGTGGGAAATGTTTTACAAGCTTTTGGAAATGCCGTACAGGCAGACCAGCAAGAAACGGTAACATTTGAAAAGATTGGAACCGAAATCCAAGCAGTAGGGAATACGGTTGTAGCCAGTTCGTATATTTTGTTAGAAGATGAATTAGAAAGTAAGTTAATCATTAAAGGGAATTGGTTACAGGCATTTGGCGCGCTAGTTGAGGCAGTCGATGAAGTGTTGGATAACTCGGGTAAAGACCAGCGATTAAATATAATTGGAAATACCACACAGGCAGTCGGTAACTCTTTCCAAGCAATTGGCGGAAAGCATATACTATATAACAATGAAGAAAAGGGACTCTTCTTGGTAATAAGTGGGGGCTGGATACAAGCAGTAGGTACGATACTAAATGCAATCGGCCAAACACAGGAGGAATTAGCGGAAAATGAAAATGACCAGGATGGCAAAAATAAGCCCCTTGAACAGGCCTCTTCCTTTTATGAGCAGGAAAATCTTAAGCGTGCATGGGAGGGTAGGAATAATTATTATTAGCGGAGTTCAAACGATTTACGTAATATCGCAAACCTGTCCTTCCCCAGAGATGCAGAACAATTGTCTATTTGCAATTCTATAAATTATGAAACTTTTATGTCTAAAAGACATATGTTTTTATCGAAAATTATGTATTTTCCGTCAACTAACAGGATTTTCTTACTTTAAAAACAAATTTCTTCTTATACCCCCCTAATGTAAAGAAAGGAGAAACGAGATGAAGAACGGACATTTTTCAAAAGTTTTAAAAGTTTACAACGGAAAAATGCTTTGCCCAGAATGTAGGGAACCAATGTTTATTGATACCTTCGTTAAAATGTCCTATATGAATGGGTATTCGCACATTAATTGCTGTGCTACACTCCCTGATAAAGAGCGAGGATTGTTAAGAGATATTATAAAAAAGCACCCAAAATTTTTCCCATTAGACTAAGTATCCTTTTGGATAAGAGGGTTGAACTTAGAAGTGAAATTTAAAAGATGTTTGATACTTTTATTTTCACTCACTAAAATAAAAGTATCAAATGCCTTTAAATAATAGAAGAATAAGCCTATATATCATAGACTTTTTATAACTATGTCTAATGCTTAAGCTAACTCCTATTGTTTTTTCTTATATGAGGAATTTTAAAAACAGTTTTTTAAAGGGCAAGATTTATTCTTATTTTACACTTATTCCTCGAATTTCTAAATGAGTTACGGATATTTTTACCTATCTAACTGCCTGTATCTCCAGATAATATAAGCAAATATACGAATTAACTCCTCTGAATTTAATTAAATATCTTTTTTATAATATTTTGTAACATAAAAATGAGCCTACCATTCCATAATTCTTTAGGAACGAATAGGCTTTTTTACTCCCGATTGGTAATCATTTGCTTTATCTGAGGACTAGGTGCCTGACAATTTATCGCAACGTCCATTCTTTTAATTCTTTACTGGTTGCTAACACATAATGGCTTTCGGTTATTTTTTGAAAGGTTCCCTTTTCATAATCAATTTCATTTGTTTCATAGTCATATTCTAAACTTGCTCTATTTTTTTCTATTATTGGATCTATTACTGGAATAGCTGATAACAAACTTTTGGTATACGGATGAATGGCATGCTGAAATATATCTTCAGTCGTTCCTGTCTCTACCAAATATCCTCTATGCATGACACCAATCTTATCGGAAATATAACGAACCATCGATAAGTCATGTGCAATAAATAAATAAGTGGTTCCTAGTTCACTTTGGATATCCTTCATTAAGTTCACTATTTGCGATTGGATGGAAACATCCAATGCAGAGATTGCTTCATCTGCAATTACTAGTTCAGGATTCATCACTAATGCTCTAGCTATTCCTACTCTCTGCCTTTGTCCGCCCGACAGTTCATGAGGATATCGATCTGCATATTCCTCTGAAAGGCCAACTTTGTTTAATATAGAATAAACTCTTGCTTTTCGCTCATTAGAAGACGAGCATATTTTATGAACAATTAACCCCATTTCAATACTGTCATATATTTTTCGACGAGGATTGAGGGAAGCCATTGGATCTTGAAAAATCATTTGCATATTCGTTCTTAAATGTTTTTCGTCATCTTTACTCATTTTCCCTCCAATTGAAACTCCATCAAAAATGATGTTTCCTTCCGTTGGATTGTATAGTCTTATAATGGAACGACCTGTAGTGGACTTTCCACTTCCTGATTCTCCAACTAAGCCATAAGTTTCTCCTTGTTTAATATCAAAAGAAATCCCATTAACGGCCTTTACCAATTGGTTTCTTCCCGTTTTAAAAAATTGTTTTAAGCCTTTAACAGAAAGTATGGTTCGTTTTTCAGTTGTTTGCAAGATTACCTTCCTCCTCAAATGAGAGCGTTTGTTTACTTTTTTGATGGGGACTTTCTACTTTCACTGCATTTTCATGTAATAGCCAAGTGGCTGCATAATGATGTTCATTTATTTGAAACATAGGAGGTTCTAAACGAAAATCGATATTCATCGCATACTGATTTCTTTCTGCAAAGGCATCCCCTTCCCATTTATTTTTTAGATTAGGAGGACTTCCTGGGATCGTATAAAGTCGATCTTGAACATTATTTATATCAGGTGTAGAAGACAATAATCCCCATGTGTAAGGATGGCGTGCATCATAAAAAATATCTTCTACGGTCCCGTATTCGACAATTTTCCCAGCATACATAATACTTACATAGTCTGCAATTTTGGCAACTACTCCAAGATCATGTGTAATAAATAGGACTGAAATGCCTTTTTGCTGCTGAATGTCCATTATTAATTGAATAATTTTTGCCTGCATCGTTACATCCAATGCAGTAGTAGGTTCATCACATATTAATAAATCTGGTTCACAGGATAAAGCAATGGCAATAACCACCCTTTGCCGCATTCCACCTGACAACTGATGAGGGTAATTTTTCATTATGGATTCAGCATTCTTTATTCCTACCATCTTCAACAGATCAATAGCTCGCTTCTCTGCCTCTTTTTTGGAAATCTTATAATGATAACGCACACCTTCCATTATCTGATTTCCAATAGACATAGTGGGATCTAAAGAAGTCATTGGATCCTGAAAAATCATGGCTATTCTTTTCCCTTTTATTCTTTTCTGCATTTCTTTATTTGTTAACTTCGTTATATCTTCTGTAACTGACTTTCCATTATCCGTATACGTAAATTCGATAGAACCTTCCTTTATTCTTCCATTAGACGGAATCATCCCCATAATTGATTTCACCGTTACAGATTTTCCACTTCCTGATTCTCCAACAATGGCAAGTGTTTCTCCTTTACAGAGATCCAGATTTACTCTTCTCACCGCATTCAGCTCGCCAGAATTAGTTTGAAAGGAAATGGACAAATTTCGAATGGATAATATAGTATTTTTTCTATTCACTTTTCTAACCTCCTAGCGTTCTTTTAGTTGCGGATCTAGTATATCTCGTAATCCATCTGCCAAAATATTGAAACATAACATTAACAAGCCTAGTACTGTGACAGGAAAAAGAATCATATGGGGAAAGATTAGTGCAGATTTATATCCATCATTTATCATGGATCCTAAAGACGCTAATGGTGCTGGAATTCCTAACCCAATAAATGCTAGAAAGGCTTCCAAGAAAATCGCCGTTGGAATAGAGAACATAAAAGTGACAATAATCTGTCCAATCGTATTGGGTAATATTTCTCTGAATATAATGGTAGAATTCGAAACTCCAATTGTTTTAGCGGCTAAAACAAACTCCTGTTCTTTTAATTTAAGAACTTGCGCTCTTATTATTCTACTCATATTAATCCAACCCGTTAGAATCATCGCTACAACAATACTTCCCATTCCAGGTTTTAATACAACAAGCAAAAGAGTAACAACAATCATAGTCGGTATCGTACTCATTACCTCTGTAAAACGCTGCATGACAATATCCACTTTACCTCCCACATAACCAGAAACTAAACCATAGATTAATCCTATACCCAAATCAATGATCATAGCGATTGCAGATATGTACAAAGAAAGCCGTGTTCCCAAAGCTACTCTCGTCCAAATATCTCGTCCTAAATTATCTGTACCAAAATAATGGTAATTAGTACTAACCTCATCCGTATATCCATTAAAAATCCCTATATTCTCTAAAAAAGGGATTCTAGGAGATAAATTCGTTTCCGATGCATTTACGCCATTCAGCGTATAAGGACTTAATACAGGTGCTAAGAAAGCATACAAAATAATAATACTAATCGTAAAAAAACTAATGGAAGCTCCTTTATTTGATAAGAAATTTTTCATGAATAATTTCCAAGAGGACTTTTCTCTCTTAGGAAGCTGCAACGTTTCTCTACTTTCTTTTGGCGCCAGTATAAAATCATCGTCTTGGAATGTAAAACTATTATTTTGTTTCATCCTTAAGCTCCTTTCGCTAAGCGAATTCGAGGATCAATAATACCATATAAAATATCAACCAATAGCATCACTCCAATGAACATTACACTATAAACAAAACTAATACTGATCACCACATTATAATCATTGGATTGTATAGCATTTATATATAAACTCCCAAGGCCAGGTATGGAAAACGCTTTTTCAACCACTAAGCTACCTGCCATTAGTTCAACCATCAGCGTGGCAAAAACGGTAATCACAGCGATAATGGCATTTCTTAAGACATGCTTGATAATAAGCTGCGATTTTTTTATACCCTTTGATTCAGCAAGAGCAATATAATCTGCTGCCATTACTTCGATCATTTCTGACCTAGAATATCTTGCAATACTTGCTAATGTAAACATGGACATCGAAATAGTAGGTAAGATTGTTGAAATAAATTGTTTCTCTGTACTGTATAAAATAGGAAATAAATCAAACTTATAAGCAAAGAAATACGATAAAAGCAATGCAAATACAAAGGAAGGCAAACTAACGCCAATGACGGAAATGGCTGTTGCAATTGTATCCACATATGTATTCTTCTTTAATGCTGAAATGATTCCTAGAGTTAATCCAATAAGAGAACCTACTGTCGCTGCTTGCAATCCTATTTGAATGGAAATTGGTAGTCTTGCAGCAATCATTTGTGCAACAGGCATATTGGTTTGTATGGAATAAGAAACTCCAAAATCACCTGTTAGCATATGAATAAAATATTGAAAGAATTGATAGATAACCGGCTTGTCTAGTCCATATTTCGCATATAACGCAGCTACCTGTTCTTTACTCATTTTTTCATCATTAAATGGAGATCCAGGCATAAGACTCATCATGATGTATAAAATTAATAGAATACAAATTAAGGTAATAAACGCGATCACTACACGTCTTATAACATAATTTTTCAAGCACTTCACATCCTTTATTCCCGTATCGTATAGTCGTAATAATTGGTATTTTTCCCATGCCACAGAGACCTTACATGAACAGGATCAGATAAGAATAAATCAGCGTCTATTCTATCTTTCTTTGTTCAAATAAGGCTCCTTGCGTGGACATAATACCTTAAAAAAAGTAAGGTTAGTTCAAACTTGCATATTTAAATCGAAAACTCACACCTGTGAAATGTTTAACAAGCCCCTTAATATTAGAGCGTATCAAAGCAGAATCCCCAACTTGATACAATGGAATACTAACGGCACTATCCTTTAAAATTCCCTCTGCTTCTTGTAATGCATTCCATCGTTTTGCTGAATCTAATGCCAATGTAGTAGCCGCAGAATTTAATAGATTATCAAATTCTTGATTTGACCACCCAGCATAATTGCTTACATGCTCACTAGTATACATACTTAAGATAGCAGTAGGATCGGCATAGTCTGGACCCCAGCGAGTTAATGCCACTTGATAATCTAATTTCTTCATTTTATCTAAGCGAGTTTTCTTAGGCATAATCTGAAGTTCAATTTGCATCCCTTCTAAATTTGTTTCTATTTGTGATTTAATGTATGCAGCCACGTTGGCTATAGTAGGATCATCTTGCTCATAAATAAGTGTAAAACTTCGGATATCCGTTTCTGCTTTTGCCTTTGCCCAATACTCTTTTGCTTTTTCCACATCGTATACATATTCTTTATCTACTTGCTCTGTAAAATCTTGATTATTATTCGTTGAATCAAAGCTGAATCCTTTTTGAATCTGAGCATAAGCTGGTATAGATCCATCTTTCAGAATATTATTCGTAAGTTGTTCTTTATCAATACTATAGGCAATTGCTTTACGTAGGTTAACATTATCTAACCCTTCTACTTGGTCATTGAACATTAAATACCATTCAAAGATCCCAAGACTATTGTGATATTCTTCATCATTCGAATACTTACTTACTAAATCTCCCGTTAATGGAGCATAATCTACATCTTTGTTTTCATAAGACATAAGCGCCTGTTGAGAATCCGAGATTACCTGAAAATTAACCGTGTCAATCGCTACATTTTCAGCATCATAGTAGTCTGGATTTTTCTCTAATTTTATCGTGTTATCTCCAGCTTTCCAATCAGCCACTTTGTATGGGCCATTTGAAAGAAGGTCTTCTGAAGTTAAAGCGAATGACTCTCCCTTTTCCTCCACATACTTCTGATTTAGTGGTGCAAAAGCACTAAATGATAATAAATTTTCTAAAAAAGGTACTGGCTTATCTAAAGTAATCACTAGCGTTTTATCATCTTGTGCGCTAACGCCTAGCTCTTTAGGATCTTTCTTTCCAGCAATAATATCTGTAGCATTTTTTATCCCTGCTACCTCTAACTCGAAACTAAAACCAGAGGCTAATGTTGGATCTGCTAACCTTTTCCATGCATATACAAAATCATTTGCCGTTACAGGATCTCCATTAGACCATTTAGCATTTTCGCGAATGGTAAATGTTTTAGTGAGACCGTCTTCACTAGATTCTACTTTTTCTGCCATAGCAAGTTGTGGAGTATCATTATTATCAATAGAATACAAACCCTCTATCGTATTTCCTACGACAATTGTAGAAAAGGATTCGTATGCCAATGCTGGATCAAGAGAGTCAACGGATGTAGTTTCTGCGATGGTTATACTATTGTTAGACGAATTTGCCTCTGTTGAATTAGAAGAATTACTGCATGCAATCAAAGAAGATATAAAGATCGTGAAACATAACATCAAGATAAAATATTTCATCCATTTTTTCATGAATAATCACTCTTTTCCCCATCTGAAATTTTTTACTTTTGTTCAGACAATCAGTAGTTTCTATGTAGCCCAACCTACATAAAAACACGAATGTGTAGTGCAATTTTCCAAAATAACACGTGTCAAATGGAGATGGTTAAAGATATGCTTCAACAGGTGTGATTCTATCACCATGATTTTTTTATGTCAACAGAATATTCTATCTATTTAAAATAGTAAAAAAAGACTCTTCTACTAATATGTGTCTTAAAAAAAATTGAAAAAAATTTAAAATTTTCCCTTTTCAATCATAAAATCCCTATTTTCCTAAACCCTTTTTGTTAGTTTTTTAAAAAACGAAATAATAAAAATAGATTGACAATTTAAAATTAATAGAATTATAATATGTATTGTAATAACATATAACGTTATATGATGTATTAACAATTCGATATCATGACTGGAGGAAAAAAAAATGAAACAAATTCATCAAGAACAAATTGGAAAAGCTGTATCTGCAGTAAAGGAAATTGAAGAAATCGCTAATTTTTATTTTGTAGGTTGTGGTGGGTCAATGGCATTTATGAAACCTGCTGCTTATATCTTTGATTGTGAAATCAACATACCTGCATCTGTCTATAATTCGGGTGAATTTAACACTCGCCTTCCATATGGGCTGGGATCTAATTCTGTCGTCATAACTTGTTCCCATTCAGGTACAACTCCTGAAACGGTAGAAGCAACAAAACTAGCAAGAGAAAAAGGGGCTATTACCATCTCCTTAACGAACGAAGAAGGTTCTCCTTTATGGGAAGCAGCAGAATATCCTATCCACTATGATTGGGGACCAGGTACGGATGCAAGTGATCTAAATAAAGGGCTATTATTCGGACTTGTCTTTCATCTCTTGAATAATGTTGCACCAAATGAAAAATATAACAAAGGAATTAAAGCTCTTGATTCTCTAGACTCTGTTATTCAGAAAACAAAAGACAGCTTCTCAGCAAGAGTGAAAGATTGGGGTAAATCATTGAAACGTGAAGAACTTATTTACACGATGGGATCTGGGGCATCCGAAGGGGAATGTTATTCTTTCTCCATCTGCCTTTTAATGGAAATGCAATGGATTCATTCCTCTTATATTCACTCAGGTGAATATTTTCACGGGCCATTTGAAGTAACTGATTTTGATGTTCCATTCATTCTTGTCAAAGGGTTAGGTAGAACACGCTCTCTTGATGAAAGAGGTTATAATTTCTGTACAAAATTCAGCGATAAAGTATATCTGATTGATGCAGAAGAATTTGATATGGAAGGCATTGACCAAGAAGTGCAAGAGTACTATACACCTCTATTAGTTGGATCAGTACTTCGTATACTTGCTGATTCTTTAGCATATGAAAGAGGACATTCTCTAAGTGCTCGCCGCTATATGTGGCAAATGGAATATTAATTATTTACCTTTTTTTGTCATATTGAATTATATTTATTATTCCTACTTTTTACATAAATGAAAGCCCAACCTTTTATTTATTAAATCTACAAGCAAAATAGCCCAACCTTTTTTGCTTGTAGATAAAAAACAGGAAAAAATTATATTCATAAACGTCATAACTTGGTATGATTTTACTATTCATTACTATTAAGGAAAGAGGATGTTTTTGATGAAAATGATTGCAGTTGGTGATAATGTAGTTGACTGCTATCTGGAAGAGCAGCAATTCTATCCAGGTGGCAATGCAATAAATGTTGCCGTTAATGCTAAGCGCAGAGGAATGGAAGCAGTATCTTATATCGGCATATTTGGGAATGATAATAAAGCAAACCATATCAAAAATTGTTTAGAACAAGAAAAGATTGATTTCTCCCGTTCTAGGAATGTATACGCTCCTTCTGCTCAACCAAGGGTAACATTAGATAAAGACGGAGATAGAATATTTGTTCCAGGACCAAAAAACTCCTCCCAGCATCTTTTTAAGCTTAAATTAACGATAGAAGATTTATATTTTATTAGTAACTTCCATGTATGCCATACAAGCTGCTATTCTTCTCTAGAAGATGAATTACCTAAAATAGCAGAAAATTGCGATATCTCATTTGATTTTTCAGAATACAACGATATTTCTTACATAAAAAAAGTAGCACCTTATATAAAATACGCTTTTTTCTCTGGATCTCGCTTTTCTGATGAAGAAATAAATTCTCTTCAGACTTTATGCCATGAATGTGGGACAGAAATTGTCGGAATTACACTTGGCAGCAATGGAGCATGTTTTTCAAATAAAAATCAACAATATCACCAAGCAATTAAAGAAGTAAATGTAATTGATACTATGGGAGCAGGAGATAGCTTTATTGCAGGGTTTCTTACTTCCTACTTACAGAAACAAAATATCGAAGAAGCTTTAAAATTTGCAGCTGAAAGTGCCGCTATTACTTGTACACAACGAGGCGGTTTTGGATATCCCCACCCTTTTGATGAGGAGCTATTGACTTTATAAAAGAAATGTTTTAGTTATTTTATGTTTATATTCCCCCCTAGTTATATAAGCATTCATTATTATACTAATTGGAAGACACCGAATAGGTGTCTTCCTAATACCGATTTTTTACATATATAAAACTTTTAATAGCAACTACTATCTATAACTAATTATGTTGGTGAATGGAGTCTTTATTTTCCAATTTTTTTATAGTTTAATCTTATTACTTTGCTTAACAATTAATAAATCTGATAAAATGAGATGAAACTGTATATTGAAAGGCTGTGTTGAAGCATGCTATCGTCCAACCAGGCTAAACCATTATATGAACAACTTAGGGATTCTGTAAGAAACGATATTATCAATGGTAAATATAGCCAAGGAGAAAAAATGCCTAGCGAAGGTGAATTGGGAGAAATATATGGAGTAAGTAGAATAACCGTACGAAGAGCGATACAAGATTTATGTGATGAAGGAATGCTTAATAGAAAACAAGGAAAAGGTACCTTCGTTCTAACTAGAAAACATAAAAATAGAATGGATATCATCAATGGATTTACAGATTATATGCAAGAACATGGCAGAAACATCGGTCGGCTAATTCTCGAAAAAAAACATATGAAGCCCTCTCAGCGGATTGCTGACTCCTTAAAAATAAGTATGGAAGATACCGTTATTTACGTCAAAAGGCTAATGATAGACGACGGCATTCCTTTCATGTTAGATGAATGTTGGTATCCTTTCAGCAGATTTCCTCATTTATTTGAGGAAATTAAAGAAGATACATCTACCTATCACATTTTAAGTGAAAAATATAACGTCGAGTTCTCTAAATCCTATAAAGAGATGAATGCTATTTTATCAACGGAAGATATCGCTGCAGATTTAGGATGCTCAATAGGAGAGCCGATATTTTCCATTTATAAAATAGTTTATGATGCAGTAGACATTCCGATTCAAGTATCTAAGATGGCGGTCATTGGTAGTCGAGTTACCTATACCATGACCACAAATGAAAATGGATCTGAAATGAAAACAACAATGAATATAAATGATTTCTAATTTTCATTGAAAATAATTTTTTTATTTAGAAAAAATACAATGAAGAGAATTATTAAACAACAAAAAAATGTCTCAAAAAAGCAAAATTTTTGGGATATTTTTTTATAACACTACAATTATGATATAACCTACTTCGTTATTGTTGTCACTTTTATCCTTTTGTTCTAATCCCTTCTCTATAGCCAGCCATATCATTATTTCTCGGCCCATAGTATCCTTCCATTATATTTCATTATCTCAAATTCAACCTCACGATAATTTTGTACAGCATCAATAAGATTATCCTTAAATAATTCTTCATAAAATCGATAATCATCCCACAGCTCTACAAATTTAACAGCCACTCCAAGACTTTCCAACCGCCACTATTATATCACTCATGTCTTCATTCCTATCTAACTATTTTACTAGTATTGTTATCATAATTTTTACCCTACTTTAGTTAGATTATCAAAAATACACGAAAATTGATATGGTAGATAGATAAGAAGTTAGGGAGGGATTATCCTTTCCAGAAGGACTTTTATTTAAAGCTGCTAGACTAACAAGAAAAGTCCCTCTTATTCCTATATTTTATAACAATTAATAATAAGAAAATTCAGAATTCGAACTCCAGACTAAGACTTATCCTTCTTCATCTCTTTCCTCCCATTGGTTAAAAGCTATAGGAAGGTATTACCTTTAGATCCTCCATCGATTTTCTCACTTTCCAGGTTCTAACGAGTTGTGTATCTAGAACATGTGGTGATACTTCAAAGTATACCTTTTCTCCATTTTTAAAGTAGATGACGCTTTTAAAGTCCTTATCGTTTTTCACTGGAAATATTTTTTCAATATGTTCTACAAAGATCCATTGACAGCAAAATTTCGTAGGTGAGTGAGTAGGAAATGCATATATATTTCTTGGGGGGATAATGGGCATTGGTAGCTTTTTCTGCATTTCTAGTTTATATGTAATGGAACGACATCGTCCATCAAAATCAGATCCTCCAATTAATAGATTTTCTTTCACAATTTCAAAAGGAGTTTGTTTAACAAACACCTTGCGATCAACCTCTTCTGCAACCGCGTAATATTCAATCGCTTCTATTGGATTTATTAACATGGTATTTTCATTCACCCTATATTTATTTACGATGATTTCTTCCTTCATTTAACACACTCCTTCTTTCACACTCTTTTATTTCCAGTTCCTTTTTTTCTTCTTTAATTAGCACTGCATCCAATTCTAAATCAAGCGCTTCACAAATCTTATATAATGTTCTAACTTTAGGTTCCTTTTGTCCCCTTTCAATTTGACCAACATGATTATGATCTAACCCTGCCTCCTCAGCAAGCCTATATTGCGTAAAGTTTTTTGCTTTCCTCCTATCCTTTATTAAGTTATGGTTGATGCAACTTTTATCCCCTCTTCCTTTCAAACAATTCACCTCCTTTAGAACTATTATGAAGGATAGTGGTTGCCGCTACTACTACCTATAGGAAGGATTTTTGTTAACATTTTGTTACTTTTTGAGAGATTAGTCACAGAGAAGTAACGAAATATTCACACAATTTAAGAAGGTTGCTATTTTCTTGTTGTTTTTGTGACTAGGTGTTTAAAATCTAATGTCTCACTCCCAAGGCAAGCATTCACAACGGAATGATATTTCTCTTGTTTCTGCTTTAATATCCCTTCTTAATAATCTAATAGAATATTCTATTGATAAACTAAGATAGGATTGACAATCACTCTATAAAAATTTCAAATTAAGGAGACAGAATATAGCTTTTTGTCTTTTTGCGGTGCCTGACACTTGATTTTCAATTATTGGTTACGCTACTACAGTACTTTTCCCGTTTCTGTGTCGATGTTCCTTCATAATAATCTAGTAAAAAATTCACATTCATAAAACAAGGTACTGTAGAATTCTTCTTATAATATTGATAGCTACTCCAAGGATAGTATTCTGCCAGCTTAACCATTCTCGCCTCAACTGGGTTAAGGTGTATATAACGGCTAACTTCTAACATACCTTCTTTGTCCTCAATAATTTTGTCATAAAACCGTTTTTCAAAGACATGGCCAGTTAAACGGTATTTGGTGTTATAGTAATTGGCATAACGTTTATTGATCAGTGCCATTAGCTTTGAAATGGGCACTTCACTAGAACGCAATTGTAAATGAAAATGATTATTCATGAGGCAATAAGAGGCGATTTCAAAGGGGGACTTTTCGTAGAGTTGCGTTAGAATATGAAGAAAAGCTTGAAAATCACTGACATTCCGAAACAAAGGGTCACGTCGATTCCCCCTGGAAACAATATGATAAAATCGCTCTGGTGTATACACTCTTTTCTTGTAGGGCATTATTTCTCCCTCGCAATCGTCATTTGTTTATTCTGTCCCCAGCGTCTTAAGGTCATCGCTTCCCAAATGGCTTGGTCAGCTATTCTTTCCTCTCCTGCTAAATCAGAAATGGTCCTTGCAAGTCTGATAATTTTAATCTGAACACGGTTGCTCCAGTTTTGCTTAGAAGATATTTGGGTGAGCGTCTTTTTCTGTTCTGTTGTTAAGGCACTCGTTTCCACCAAAATTTCAAACGGAACCTTCGCATTGGATACTTCTTGTTGATACCGCTCAAACTGGCGCATGCGTGCTGTTTCCACTCGTTCACGAATATCACTAGAGGCTTCCTGCGTCGTGGGAGGCTGGTTAACATTTACAGACTGTAAAGATAAGAGGATATCCATTCGGTCATAGATAGGACCTGACAATCTATTTTGGTAGGCTTGAATTTGCTTTTGGGAACAGGTGCAATAATGATGAAGAGAACCGAGGTATCCACATGGACAAGGGTTCATAGCACCTACTAAAATAAAAGAAGCTGGATACGTCACAGTAGAATGCGCTCGGCTAATGGTTACTTCACCCGTTTCAAGTGGTTGACGGAGCATATCAATCGTTTTTTTGGAGAATTCTGCAATCTCATCGAGAAAAAGGATCCCATGGTGGGCCATCGATATTTCACCTGGTCGCGGGTTCGACCCACCACCAATAATGGCGACAGCAGAAGCAGAATGATGGGGATGCCTGAAAGGAACCAATTGATTATGGATACGTTTTTCACGAGCAAGCTGATACAAACTCATCACTTCCAGCTGTGCTTGATTTGTTAATGAAGGTATGATGGAGGGAAAAGATTCAGCTAACAAGCTCTTTCCACAGCCAGGCGGACCATTCATTAGCAAATTATGCTCACCAGCTGCAGCAATTTCTAATGCTCTTTTTGCTTTCTCATGTCCAATCACATGGCAGAAATCCTTTTGATGTGTGTCAACATCTGAAGTTAGATGATTCTCCGAAGAAAACCGAGGATGAAACGGCATGCTTTCTTGCCCTTCCAAGTGCTGAACGACTTCCTCGATATGAGACACAACTATACATTCAATATCCTGTAGCATATGGAGTGGCAGCACCGAATCATAAGGTAGATATACTTTTTTGATCCCAAGCCCATTTGCCGCAATAACAGCAGGTAATATCCCTTCCCCACTCGCAATCGAACCATCAAGCGATAATGCTCCAATAAACGCCGTATCTACGGGAATCTCACGCTTCACCTCCCCCAGTTCCTTCAAAGCAGCAATTGCGATAGCCAGATCAAACAGCGAACCATTTTTCTTTTGATCAGGCGGAGATAGATTCACAACCACCTTCTTATCCGTTACATCCAAATCAAAATGAGCAATCGACGCCAACACTCTCTCCCTTGACTCCTTAACAGAAGCATCAGGCAAACCAACAATTACCATAGACTCCGTGTTCTGTGATATCCACACCTCCACCTGCACACGATAACCCTCTAATCCTTTCAAACCAATACTTGAAACCTTTACGGTCATGCAAAACCCTCCAAACTATTTAGTTTTATAGTACGATGAATGAAAACACTGGGAAAGAAACAATTCGAGAAAGAAGGAAAATAGGAAGATAAATCAATCGAGGTTAATATAGAAGGAAATCTTTTTAGAACATGAACAACTAGCAGGGGAAAAAAACAATCTACCACTCGAATATTCTACAAAATAATCAAATTCCCCTGCCAAAATGTAAATAAAAAAAGAAGACAACAATACACTTGCTGTACTTCTTCTTCAATAAATTCCAACAGCAATCACGCACAAAGCCTCCTGTGAAACATTTATATGAAACAAGATTATTCGAGGCGTCACTGTGACCGTCCCTTAATGTAAGGCGTTAACCTTATTTCACTATCTAGTTGCTCCAATTTACTATAAATATAATCAGGAATGTTTTTAGCAGTTAAGGCTAGTCGCATTTTATCTTTATCAGGCATTAGTTATAACGTAAGCGTAAAATATTTTACGCTTACGAAAAGTTAGATCTTTTAATCCTAGATGAATTAGGTTATATTCGCTTGTAATAAACAAGGAGCAGAATTATTATTTCAAGTTATTTCTATGTGTTATGAAACAAAAAGTATTATTATCACCACTAACCCACAGTTTGGTCAATGGAATCATGTATTTGAAGATCCAATTTTAACGGAAGCAGTCATTGATCGACTCATTCATCATTCTCATTTAATCGTATTTAACGGCGATAGTCGCTATAAAGAATCAATCATACAGAGTTGTTAAATTCCGTTGGCAAGTGGTAACATTTTTGATTGCCGTCTTATGCATTTTTTGCTTGCCATAAACATTTCAAGACGTCTCTGTGCTACGATACCCTATTAGTAAAGTAAGCGTCAAATAAGATTTGCTCTATTCTTCTGCAACAATCTATTAACAAATTTCTATAACCATCACACACATATAACATCCTGTGAAACAAGATTTTTTTCTTGGCGTCCCTTGAGTTTGGGACAAGGAACCTGACCCCATGTCCCTAACCCCATGTCCCTATATGTGCGGTTTTTCCTTATAAGCTTTATAATATGAGAAAGGACGGTGATAAGCATGCTAAAAGAAGAATTTCAAAAGAAGTTAGTTGATAAAATCATTCTAGACACAAACCCAGCCTTCGTCATTCTATTTGGTTCATTCGCTAAAGGCACGACACATGATGAAAGTGATATCGATCTTGCTTATTTCAGTGACAAGAAGCTATCATCTTATGAACGTTTTATGCTTGCTTCTGAGCTTGCTGCAATTGCCGGTCGGGAAGTCGATTTAGTCGACATTAAACAAATCGATACAGTATTTACAATGCAGATTTTTGAGCAAGGCAATCCGATTTATATACATGACGAGAACGAATTTACATGCCAAAAAATGCGTGCTTATAGCATGTATGCTACGTTAAGTGAGCAACGTGCTACAATTATTAATGCGATCAAAGAAAGAGGGAGTGTATTCGGCAATGAATGATGTTATTTTAAATAAAACGACGACAATTGAACGTTGTGTTAAGCGTATTTATGAAGTGTACGAAGACAATCCTGCAAACTTAACGGACTTTACAAAACAGGATAGTATCATTTTAAATATTCAACGTGCTTGTGAAGCGAGCATTGATTTAGCGATGCATATTGTCAGTAAACGCAAGCTTGGAGTACCAAAAGCGAGTCGTGAAGCATTTAAATTGCTACTAAATGCTGGATTAATTGAAAAAAGCTTAGCAAATACATTGATGAATATGGTCGGATTCCGAAATATTGCTGTACATGACTACCAGACGTTAGAGCTTGATATATTAGAGGCGATCCTAGAAAAACATATTAATGATTTTAAAGTTTTTACGAAAGTGATTTTACAACTGGAGGAGAATCATTAATTCGTGGTCACAGTGACCACACCTGAGGATGAGGAGAAATTCGCACTTTCCCCTCTACCATCTAAACCTTACAAAATGTCTAAATGGAAAACAGCGAAAGTACGGTCCGACTATCACCTCTCTGTCGATTGATATTCAGTTCCATATGAATATCAATCGACAAGTCAAAGTGAAACATTCCTGTCAAACAAGATTTTTCGGGGCGTCACTGTGCAGCGAAAGTATTTCTATCAGTCAACTAAAAGACGTGATCTAGGTGGCTAAATCAGTAGATTAATTTTGATGAGGGGGAAGAGTTTTGAAGAGTAATGAAATTAATAAAAAGATGTTAAGGAAATTTAATAATGAATTATTTTTAATTTACAAACTTAAGAAGTATGCCAAAGTATTTAATAAAACAGTAATGCTTCTGTCCGTTACTACATTAGCTTTTGTAATATTTTTTATTTTATTCGTAAGGAATAGTTCATTAGATACAGCAGATAAAGCAATTACAATTTCGACTCTATCTTTATTGGTAGCATTACTTTATCCAATATACAGAGAGCGGATAGGAAAAAAAAACTGGTATGAATCAGAAAATTATAGAACAAATCTATATCTACATTTTATTAGTTTAATATTTTTAATGAAAGATGCACAGTTGGATGAAGATTTAAAGAAAAAACTCTATGATGAATTGGAAAAGATAAGGGAATTAAGGAATATTGAAAATGTTTATGAGGAATCAGATTTCATTTTTTATCAGGAATACCAAGAACTAAAAGAGAAATATTCCAATAAATAAGTTCTACTAGCCAACTGGAGGACACTGAACAAGCGGTTTAATCCCGTTTCGTTTGGTGTCCTTTTTTATTAATCGGCGTGATAACTTTTGTGATAATTTCAATGATGGAATTCAGTGCACCTTTTTTTACTTGCCATTGTTTTTCTAACTCATGGTCACAGTGCACCTGGCCGTAATCACCTCCTTTCCTAAACGGAAAAAAGCGCAACAACCAACCACCAATATCCAGTTGCTATTTCAGTTTATCATTCACACAATCTAACTCTCTATCAATCTTCGACAAATTCCGGGGCGTCACTGTGACAAAGAATTTCATTCACCGGATTCTAAAAATCAATCTATTTACAATTCTCTTAATTTTTTTCCACCCTCTTCTTTTTTCCTCTTTTACAACACCCTCAAATGTTCGATTAGCAAAGTAATACTGTCTACGAAAATTTGTTAGTAGCAATCCAGACTTTAAGTCAATATCATATTTATATGAATTGGCAATGGAATCTAACCTCTTGCTATTCAATAGGTTAGCATAGTTGTTCAAGAGCGGTTGTAGTATCTCTAATTTTTCCTTTGTCATTCGATGTAAATGATGGGTAAGCTTACTTGGATTAGCTGAATCAAACCCGCTCATATGAAAAAAGACGATTGGTTTTTCGTCTATCCAATAGCGTTCCTTTTGATAAGATATTTCCCGTTGAAAAATATTCCAATGTGCCACATTATACTGTGGAGCATCAAGGCTAAGAAAATCCTCTTTATATAAATGGGTAAGCATGGGTAATAATTTTTGGTCACAGAACATTCTTCTTGATAAATCATTAAAGCAATAGATTTCAAATCGACTAATGAGCCAATCAAGCATTTCCAAAGAACGTTCATGCTTTCTAAACATCCAGAATCCGCTATTGTAAATGCCCACTTGTAATAATTGTAAATCATCTGGTTGTTCTCCATCTAATGGCAGTGCTTCGGTGATATGCGGGGTAAAACTAAATAGGCACTGATCTAAATGATTATCAATTTCCTGGAATGAGCTGGTAACATATATATCAGAATCTAAATAGATAACTTTTTCTTTCCCGAGAACTGTCATTAAGTGTTTAATGAAGGAAGGTCTTACTGCATTACATAGCTCAAAGGCGGTATAGTAGATAACCATATCCTCTATATTTTTAATCTTCACATCTTCTAAAAAGAGCACTTCAAATGGTATATCCTCATATATAGGATGGGTAGCATCTCCATCAATTACGAAACAATAAAAAGATAATGCTGGATGATGTTCTTTTAACGATTCATACAGTACTAGAGTTTGTGATAGATAATTTTGAGTGATGACTGTGCAAAATGATAGCAATTTTTTTCTCCTAACGTGTAATGAGTTATATAATGGATTTTTTTATTTCTTTTTCGAACATATCCGTCATGTTTGATAAAGTAAATTTTTTTGATTGAGTTAGCCCTTTTGTTGATAAAGATTGTCGTAGAGCAGAATCTTCAACAATGCTTTTGACCCCTTCTAGAATAGAGGTAGCACTTGTTGGATCTACATAGACAACTGCATCTCCTCCTACTTCTTGGAGTGCTCCTGTAGTGGAGGTTAGGACCGGACACCCGAGAGACATAGCTTCTAAGACGGGTAAGCCAAATCCTTCATATAGTGAAGGAAAAATTAGTGCTACTGCATGTTTATATAAATGGACAAGTATTTCGTCTGGTGAATCGATATAGATGATTCTATCCTCAATCCCTAATTTTTTTAGCAAGGCTTGTTCCCATTTATTCGATTTGCCAGTACAAACAATTTTTAAATTTTTATGTTCCTCTCTTAACCACGTTGCTATTGACTGGATGAAGAATCGGAAATTTTTTCTCCCTGTTCGGTCCCCAACAAATAATAGGTAGCTATCTGGCAGTACTATGGATGGTTTCTTTTCCATATGTAGTGAAAGTAAATTTCCAGTGTGAACAACTTTTATATGATCTTCTTCAATCGGTGTAAGGTTTAGAATATCTTCTTTTGTTTGATTAGAAATTGCAATAACGGTAGAAACGTGATGGATTAAGTAGGCTAGTCGATCTGCATTACTACCAGCAGGATCAAATAATCCATCAGGCCCAAGTACACAGCGCATCGTATCATGTACGACCATCATTGTTCTCTTGTTTTCCGGCAAGAAAGAGAAAACAGCATCATCGAATATCGGAGACGTAATAAACACAGCATCATAATTTCCTTCTTTGATTTTCCGATGATATCTCTTCATAGATACTTTATTGAGCACTTGAACAAATTTGTTCCAGCCAAAACCAGCTGGGATTAATTTATTAATGTGCTCAAGTGACTGTAATTTCCCATCAATAAAGTCACTTCCAGAAAAAATTAACGGGATTTCTATATCAATCCCTCTTTTTTGTAATTCCTTAAATAGGGTGCTATAATAACGGACCATACCACATCGCCCATAAAAGAATATTTCGGGGTCTACTAATAGCTTCATTCTCATTTCCTCCATTGGCTTAATAATGATATTTTTCCTTTAAGACCTTCCTTGCTTGCTGTACTAACATTTGTGATAAAGTTGCATCTGTAGCAAGTTTTTTACAAGCTACTAGAAAGTCTTCTGCAGTTTCGGCTGGAATATAGTGTTCGTAGGGTACTAACTCTAGTCCATAGACAGATTCATTTGTAGCTATAATAGGACGACCATACATCATTGCCTCCATAATCTTAAGCTTTGTACCTCCACCAGCATGGAGAGGGGAAATGATTTGATAGGCATTAGCATAGATAGGTGTTAAATCTTCAACTTGTCCGTGGTAAATAACCCCTTCTGTACGGTTAAGAAGTTCGATAAATTTAGTCTTGTTGCTATATCCGACGACATGTAATTCCCATTGATCGTTTGATGCACGTAGCTTCGGTAGTACTTTTCGTATAAACCAAGTGACCGCTTCTTCATTAGGATAATAATTCAATGAACCTACAAAAAGAAGGACATATGGATTTTCTGAAAGTCTTAACTCCCTTTCGAATCCGTGAATCCGATTCGGCATTATCTTTATAGGTATTTTTTTGAATTTCTTTTGTAAAGTAGCTTGGTCCTGTTGCGAGCATACATACACTTTATCAAAAACTGTCTGTATTCTTTTCTCCGATGCAAAAAAATGATAACTGGTTAGAAGGAAGCGAAATCCATTTCTGATGCGATAATTCTTTATGAAGAGTTTTGCTATCTTATAGTGCGTTAGTGATTCTAAATCATCCATATCCAGTTCTATTCTGGAAGGTTTAGTTAATTCTTTTAGATATAGGGCAAAATCCATTAAATATAGTCGAAAACATAAAATCGTATCAAAAGGTATATGTTTATAGAAACTAGTTAACTTTTCTTTATTGAATATAGATAATGGATACCAACCGAATAATTTTGAAGCTGCTGTTCTTCTAAATAGAAGTTGTACTATCTCTAGTAATCTAGTCTGTGAAGAAGATTCTAAAGTGATTACTTTTACAGAAGAAACAGCTTCTATATGTCCTAGATTTTTATCCAATAGAGGCGTGACAACTAACAAATGAATTTCATAATCTTCGGCTAATTTCTTTATCCATTGGTGTGCACGTTTTTCCCTACCAGGACCATTTGCATTTGGAAAAACAGGAGAAATAAACAATAATTTCTTCATACGAATAGCTTCTTTCTTTTATATTTCGATAATGCGTGTTGCAAAATGAGTAGAATTCTCTTTTCGATGGGAGATAAATATAATGCTTCCCTCTTTCATCTGTTCTTGGATATTTGCCATTACTTCCTTCTCTGTTTTTTCATCTAAAGCAGAAGTCGCTTCATCCAGAAGCAGAAGTTTGGGATTATGGTACAGTGCACGAGCAATTCCTATTCGTTGCCTTTGCCCTCCTGAAAGGAAAATCCCGTTGTCACCGATATAAGTGTGTAATCCATTAGGATATTCACGAATTAGTTCATCTAATTGGACTTTCGAAAGAACTTGCCAAATTCTTTGTTCCTCTATGTTGTCATTACCAAATACGATATTCTCTAATATACTCCCACTTAATAAGGTAGTTTCTTGTGGGACATAGGCAATACGATCATTAGCTGTAAATATACTTTTAGATTGATAGACTGTTCCTTCATCTGGTTCAATCAAACCAGCAATAATCATCATTAATGTACTTTTTCCTTTACCGGAATTCCCCATAAAAGAGATGCACTCTCCAATAGGAACTTGAAAGGACAAATCGTTAATTGTTTGTTGCTCTTTGCTATAGGAGAACGTAATATTACAAATATCCAATAAAATATTTTCCGGTAATTCGATCAAATTTTTCTTGTAATGATTATCGGAAGAGACAAGCTCTCTATTGAGGATCTTTAACTGACTATATGTGCCTTCTAACTCTGCATAAGAGGAGAGCAAGAGAGACATAGAGGGAATCAGTCGTCTAGAAAGGATAGCAAAGGAAGCTAGGCTTGCAATCAATTCTGGTGTTTTCCCTTTATCAGCTAGGATAAAATAGAGTAATCCTATCCCAACAGCAATCGTAAAAATGGATTCTAACAATATCTTGGGAATATGCGGAAAAATGGATAGCTTTATCTTCGTATCGCTTAATAGCTGTAATTCTGACTTCGCACGATTTTTCATTATATTGGTGACACCGAATAGTTTTGTTTCTCTGAACATATTTAAATTTTCATGAAGTCTATTATAAAAATTTTGTTCATAAACATTATGTTCATGGGTTGCTTGGTTTATTTTAGCTTTCATTTTTGAACTGGTTAGCTTATTGAATAACAGTACAATGATAAGCCCACTAAGTACAATGAATGGAGCAACAACAAACATCGTTCCAGCTAGAAGAAGTAAAGTAATGAAAGAACCAATAAAATTAAAGAGCACTTGATAAGAAAAGGCACTATCAAGGGAAGTTGCTGTGATATGTTTCATTCTGACAGGCTTTGTTTCCTCAGAAAACCTTATCCAAGGTAAATTCAAATAATTATCTAATAACTGGGAGGAATATTCACGGTACAATAATTGCGTAAATCTCCTTGATTGCTTAACGGATAAAAACTCGATAACTTGTCTAATTAGCGTCATGAGAATAAATCCACAAATAATAATAGGAAGGAAATTTCCCTTAATCGAAAAACTTAAAAATGTTACTTGTTCACTCTGTAGGCACATTACCAAAAGGTACATAATAAAAACAATGATTAAATCAATGATCGGAAGAAGACATGTTAACAATAGAGATAGCTTCATTTTTCCTTTTAAATCAGTAGGGCTAGCATGGTAGATATAAGACAGTCTTTCGAATGATTTAACTAGTGTTGTTTTCTTAAACACGCTTTATAACCCCTTTTTCAGCTGAAAAAATAATTTAATCGTCTCAAGATAATTTTTCCTTACTTCTTTTTTGTATTGATTTAGATTTACATAAGTGTCTGATGGTAAGAACTTTCTCGTTAAATTGCTATAAGTAGTGTTACCGAAATTCACATAGTTTGCCGTTAATCGTCCCTCATGAAAATAAGTGAAATCACAGCGCTTTTTATCCCACCATAAATGGCTCCATAAATGAAGAGTATAGACATTATCCGGTAAACTAATATTTTTGTTAAATAAATTATGAATACCGGCTTGAGACCAATCACAATAAAAGAAAGCACTTTCCGGTTCAATATGAATGGTAGCAGGATACTTTCTACTTAATCGATAGGGTAAAAATGTAGAATGAGCACTCCATGTTCCATCAAACTCATCTAATATGACTTTTAGCCATTCCTTGATGAAAGCAGAATTTTTCTCTGCCATAATGAAGGCATTACATAAGGATCCACCTGCATTCTTCGCTGCAGGCATATTCCAATCGACTTTCTCCATCCCCATTACACAAGGATGTTCAAAGAAAGCATCTGGAATCCTTTTAACAAAAACAGTATCAATATCTGCATATACGCCTCCATATTCTAGCAGGATTTCTAGCCTAGAAATATCCGATAAATGGGCATATCGAAATTTAGCTAAAGCAGGGTTTTTATATTGAAAGTCATTCATATATGCATTTTTTTTAATAGGATTTAAATGAATCTTATCTTTAATCTTATCCCACCATTCTCCATAAGGCTTATGTTCATAGTGAAAGATAATCTTTTCTGGTTTATTTATTTCTATACATGATTGAATAGCTAAATAATGAGAAAGATGAAAGGGTTCGGTTTGGGGTCTTAATCCAAACACAAAATGAAAGATTCTAGGAATTTTAGTCATTTAGTAATACCTCGATACATTTATTTGCAATAACTTCTTTTGTAAATTTCGCTCGTGTTTCATTTTCTAATAAGGAAGCTTTTTGTGATGCTTTCGATTGATTCTGATAGATACTTCTTAATATGTTTTGTGCTTCATTTAATTCAATATTTGCCCACTTTTGTTCTTTACGATAGGAGTTTTTTCCAAAGGCAGTTGAAACAGGTCCTAACGAATAGGGTGCAAGATAAGCATTACTGGATGATAAAAAATCTAATTGTCCACCATATCCGGTAATGGCAACTGAATTGCCAAACCAAGCAGCCTCATAAGCTCCCATTCCCCATCCTTCACCGTGCGTGAATGAGACAAAGCAATTTCCTAGAGAATGGATCCAAGCTATATCATTAGAAGAAAGATTACTCGTTAAATGGATTACTTTTGCAGGTTCTGTATATGAATCCACAATCGATTGAAAACTAGTAGAAGCAGGTTGAAAGGATGGTCGTCCAAAATACTTCTTCCAAGAATTTTGATAAGTAGTCCAGTCTAAAGAATCCGTTTTTAATAAAAGAGTTACGTTTTCTGTCGCCGCAAATTCCTTTAAAAACGAATGTAATAAAAAGGGAATGTTTTTCCTTTCATTCCACATTCCGATGGAATAGAAAATGTAATCTCCCTCGATCTGCTTTAAAATATCTAATAAGTCAGGAGATAGAGGATCACTTGGTTGGATTCCATGAAATTCTGAAATATGAGGTAGAACGTGAATTGGAACTTTTACTCCACATGATAAAAACACCTCTTTATTCCAGTGACTTGGCACAAAGATGCCATCCATCTTATTAAGAAGATCTGGCCAATGTGGAGGTATACAGTCAGTTTCCCAAGCGGTATATCCAAAAACCGGTACATCAGGGTTGGTTTTCTTCCGTTTATTAAGCCAATAGGGATAATATTCTGGAACAGTATGGATAAGAACAGCATCTATCTGATCAGTAGTTTCGTCTAATAGTAACTGTCCACCTTGTTCTACCTTCCCTGGCTTAATTAGCGTTTTTGCAATTTTTATTTCTTCATCTAACAGTGCGTGCATAAGTGATGAAGAGGCAATTCCATACCCAGTATGTTCGTCATAACAAATAAAATTGATTGTTTTCATAAGTTCTTCCTCTTTTATTTTCACTTTGCTCTTATACACGTAATAATAGTCTTTTAGTAACAAAGCGATAATATTTACAAGTATAGTAAATTCCATGAACAAATCTAGTTTGTAGAAATACTTTATAAAGAAAAGGAAATAATCCTGGTTTATACGCTTTATCAATTTTGTTTTTTACCAGTTCATTGTTCACAATGTCACGAATAAATTCCTTCTTTTCTTGTTTGGACTTGGTACAATCTTTATCAAATAGATTTGTAAAACTAGAAATAACGTTTTGGATAGTAAAATAATGAATAGTACGTTCTAACTCCCTATCAGCATTCAATTTAGAAGAAAAGTATTCAATTGTTTTATCATGTGCCGTGTCGATAAAATAAAATAGTCTTTCCGTATAGCTAGTAGTTAAGGAACCTGATTTTTTTTTCACATAATAGTAAAAGGCTTTGTCTGTGAGATAAATAGCATTGCAATAATATAAATATTCAATATTGAATATTAAATCTTCCGCATACTGAATTCCCTCTGGCATTTTTAATTTATGCTCTTTAATAATGCTTGCTTTGTAAATCTTGCCGCAAGGACCATTAACGATACCGTTTTCAAATAACGGATATATTTTATTTATATCTATACGTGAATTGTTGATAATTCCATAATAATCTAGATTAGCCGGATAAATTTCTTTATTCTTTCTGCCAATAAATTCATGAATCAATGGACTTATGACTAAATCACAGTTTTCTTTTTTTATAATAGACATTAAATCCGTATACATATCTTCTGTAATATAATCATCTGCATCAATAAATGCTATGTATTCACCTTTAGCATTATCTATACCAACATTACGTGCAGAAGAAGGACCATTATTTTCTTGATGATAGAGCTTCACTCTTTTATCTAATAATTGATACTTCTGACAAATAGATAAACTAGTATCACTAGATCCATCATTAATCAGAATAAGTTCAAAGTTTTTATAGGTTTGGCAGAGAACTGAGCTTATACATTTATCTAAATATTCATCTGCATTATAAATAGGTATGATGATGCTTAATTCAATCATTAAATCAATCCTTTTTAGGAACAAAGTAAGAATAAATGTTCATATAATTATCATAGTAAAAATATTATAGTACAAAAGACTTAAATAATCATTATAATCTTATTGGGAATAATTGTAATCCTCGGTTTAAGGTAGGATTATGCATAGAAGCTATTCAAAAGGTTTCAAATTTACTTTGTTACCATGAGTGAGTTCCTTCATTTGATAGTCGTCCGTTGAGGAGGTTCTACATAGATATAATGATTGGTGTCCGGTAGATGAACTGCCTATGAGGAAGGCATAGATTACACAACAAAAAGTGCTAGATTGTTAGAGGAGAATTCCCTTCTTAAAAAGGACGTTGAGAAGTTAACAAACGAGAAATATCAATTAAAAACATCACTAGGACTAAATGACTGGATTTGATATGAATATGAAATCCTTCAGCCCTTATGGCCATGGAATGATCAAAGTGTTGAATCTTAATTGATGAAAATTGTTTAAAATTTTTTTATAAAAACTGTTTAATTCTACGTGAGGGTTACAGGAATCTCGCCATAAAGTTACTTCAACTATTTTCTGTTCGCAAATTGATCCTAGAGGATGGCATACCAAATTAGGGAATGAAATGAGTGTAGAAGCTATTTTAGAGCGTATATCCATGCGTGAACTCCACAGACTAAGTGGAGCACAGTAATAAGACAAAAAAAGAATTAAGGGAGTTATAGGAATACTTATACTATGTCGGATACAAAAGCTGGTACCCGTTCTCGAAGAATCCAAAAAAGCAGTTTATGAACATCTACGGAAAGAAACCAAAAAGACATATTTAAGTGGGCAATAAAAAGGATTATAGAATATTCCGAATACAATTCTAATTAACAACAGTCTGTAAAAGAAAATCCCTACAGTTTATTAAGCTAGTATTCTGTAGGGTTTTATTATGATCGGTAAACGAATTGGAATGGTGTGGTGAATTTATTAGTAATAAACATGGCAAGCATGGTAAATTCCCTTTGCCGTTATCATTGTAAATTTCCTTTTTCAGTGCTGCTTCAGAAACAACAACTTCTATACCTTTTGCTAAAACATCTCATGAAATCTTGTTGTCTAAAGTTATCTGAATCCATTTTAATAGTGATTGATAATTATCAACACTTTTATGAATCCGTTTAATTATCAATTCCCCTATATCTATTAGCAGCACCATTGCAGTCATGATATTTATTTGCACCATCTGAAATAAGTAAACTAGCAATCGAATTACTTAGTATTTTTTGGTAATTAATAATCTCTAAAAGGAATTTTAATAAGCAATATAACCTGTTCGCAACTGTGATTTTATTATTTACTTTCCTTCTTCAATTTTATTAAATTATAGAAGGATTAACTTAAGTATTTAGGGTTAATAAAATATCATCCCATGAAAAAATTGGTTCCTTAATATCTTCTTCAATGATATTTGTTCCTCTTTGAACTTCAATTATTTCTAATTCTTCTATTGCTCTAACTGCATGACTAATATATGGTGAAATTTCAATAACGTCTCCTGCCATAATTATGCGGGAATCATTATTTATTATTAATTCTCCCATACCTTTAACTACAGTCCATACTTCTGTTCGGTACTCATGATAGTGGTGACTAAGATTTTTTCCAGTTTGAATACAGATTTTTTTAGTCAATACCTCTTTATCTTTATTGTATTTTACAAAATCAAGTACTTTATACCAGCCCCAGATGCGTTCTTCGTACATTGGACGTTGGTCAAAATCCACAATTAATTCTTTTAGTTTCGGACTAGACTCTTTGTCACTTACTAATATTCCGTCTGGTGAAGCAGCTACAATTAAATCTTTTCCACCCAATACAGCTATAGGAATCTCCAATTCATTAATTAAATGAACATTATCACAGTCCTCACTAATTGTTCCTATCCCCATAATATTTTTTGACATCTCTTCAGTAAGAGTGTTCCAAGTCCCTAAATCCTTCCAATAACCTTCGTATTGTAACATAATAATTTCTCTTGCCTTTTCAACAACCTCATAGTCAAAGCTATTTTTATTAAAATTATCATATTGTTGTATTAACTTTTTATATTGAGTTGATAATCCAAGATTTTCTATCATTTTTATAATAAATGATAATTTAAAAGCAAATACTCCACAATTCCATAATGCTCCATCCTCTATTAATTTTCTAGCTTCTTCTTGACTAGGCTTTTCTTTAAAATGACTGACTTTTAAATAGGCATTTTCTTTAAATTCATTTGGAACTATATATCCATATTTCGAAGAAGGAAATGTTGGATTTACTCCCATTAATGCTAAATCAGCTTTTGATTGATTTAAAGCCTCTTCTAATTCAACTACTTTTTGAAAAAAATCATTTTCCACATAAGGATCCACCGGTAATACACCAATAACTTCCTCTAAATCTGTATTACATTCTGAAAATAGATAGGAAGCAGATAAAGCTATGGCTGGAAAAGTATCACGTCTGTCTGGTTCGACTACTATAGAAACTTTATTACCAATCTGATTTTTTATCATATCTACTTGAGAAGCACTTGTTGCAATTATAGAAGACTTCCCTAACCCAACCGCTTCTAATTGATTATATACTCTTTGAACCATGGAAACTTGTTGTTTCTTTTCATCTTCTAATACTTTCAAAAATTGCTTTGAGCGTGCATCATTTGATAAGGGCCAAAGTCTTTTCCCTGATCCCCCAGATAACAATACTAATCTCATATATATTCTCCGATCTCATATAATATAATAAAAATACTCAGCTAAAAAGTTGAGTATTTTTTCAATTGATAACTATAACGTATACTGCTTCTCAAAATAATGCTGATACTCACCGCTAATAATTTGCTCCC